>JALHTN010000080.1 GCA_022865865.1 Anaerolineales bacterium | reverse complement strand
TCCACTTACAGTATCGGGAGTTCTGCTTTATTTTCCGTTTTATGTCGGTTTTTCCTCTCAGGCCGGTGGAATATTGCCAAACTTAGTATACTCATCCCGGGGAGTTCACCTGTGGGTCATGTTCGGATCATTATTGCTGCCGATTTTTGCCTATCTCCTTTTTGTCAGGTTTCGCTTTCACGAGCGATTTAATTTGAGTCGGGGGTTTCTACTTGCATCAGGATTGATTCTGATCCTCTGGCTATCATCATTTGGGTTCGGAGTAGGAATTGCCCGCATACCATTGCTGGGAAATATTTTTGTCTCATCAATTGGGGGAGACTCGAGTTCGATATTAATTGCAGTGTCATTGTCGAGGCGAATTACCGGTTTGGGTTGGGTGACACTGCTGTTGTTGTTAACCTTAACTTTTGGTTACTTAATTGGAGTGATAAGACCCAGGGTGCATCCCACGGGGAAATCTAGCGGCACAGTAGATCAGGAAATATCGAACGAACCCGATCAAATCACCGTAAATAAACCATCTGCACATGACTTTGCCCTGATATTGATATTAATGGGTGGGTTGTTGGTCTTGTTTGTGGAATTCTTCTATCTGCGAGATCAATTTGGTTCTCGCATGAACACAATATTCAAATTTTATTACCAGACCTGGATCTTTTGGGGGCTTTCAGCAGCTTTTGGTACGGCAGTATTATTGAAGGGATTGCGGGGTGTCTGGCGGATTGTAATTCAGATTGGGTTTGCGATTCTATTGATTGCCGCATTATCTTATCCATTCCTCAGCCTTTGGAATAAAACGAGTGGTTTCAATCCACCAAATGGGTATACACTTGACGGAACTGCATATTTGGACCGCAGCGCACCTGAGGAGATGGCAGGTATTCGTTGGATGGAGAGTGCGCCAGATGGGGTGGTGGTTGAGGCAGTAGGCCCACAATATTCTGAATTTGCAAGGGTGGCAACTAACAGCGGACAGCCTAATGTTCTAGGATGGGCTGGTCACGAAAGCCAATGGCGTGGTGGTCGGAAAGAGATAGGGACTCGAGAAGAGGATATTGAAGCGATTTACACCACCAATAATTGGGAACAAACAAAACTGCTATTAGATATGTACAATGTGCGCTATATCTTTATCGGGAATCTCGAACGACGAACTTACCGAGTTAATGAATCAAAATTCGAGCGATTCCTCGGAGAGCCGGTTTTTCAAGCTGGTCAGGTTTCAGTTTATGAAATTCCTCGAGAATTGGAGCTTGCTGATTTTGAATAACAAACTAATAATGAAATTAATAAGTGGAATTAAACATACCTGGATGTGATTTGTTAAATAATTTTGTTGATCTGATCAAGTTATAATAAATTTAGGAAGATTTATGAACTTGAAACGCATCACAATTGAGCAAACTCTGTATCTCCTGATACTAATATTAGCAATCGGGATTCGTGTTTTGCGTATAGATGATGTACCTATGTCTGATTATGAAGCTGGCAGGGCACTGCAAGCTCTTCAAGCCTCAAGAGGGGAAAACCCTGATTTCTCACCTGGACCAGCTTATCCCCTCCTTTCAGGGCTGACTTTTTTTCTATTCACGGATAATAATGCCTATGCGAGAATTTGGCCTATCTTAGCTGGCTGCTGCCTGGTGATTTTCCCATATTTTATACGCTCGTTGATCGGGCGTAAAGCTGCTCTAATTCTTGCATTGGGATTAGCGCTCAGTCCTTCTCTGGTTGCATTTTCCCGCATCGCAGGACCTGAAATTATGGCAGTGGGGTTCGCCATGATGGCGATTGGTATGGTTGTATACCGTAAGCCAATCCTGGCTGGGATATTCGCAGGTTTGACGCTGTTAAGTGGTCCGTCTGCTTTACAGGGCTTACTCGGATTGGGTCTGGCTTGGTTGCTGGGAGTATTCTTATCGAGGATGGAAATATTAGGATCTATTTCCGCTGATGAGCCCATTGAGAATACTCCAAGAGCCATTTATTTAGGATTGTTTTCAGCTGTGGCTGTCATTTTTATTGCCGGGACTTTATTTTTTCGATTCCCAAGTGGACTTGGAGCACTAACCAGTATTATCCCGGGCTATATTCAAGGCTGGGTAACGAAATCCGATACCAGTATCTCGCAACTTTTGGTTTCTTTGATTATTTACAACCCGATTGCGTTGATATTTGGCTTCCTATCTATCTTCCAAGCCTGGCGATATAAAGATAACTTTGCTCAGTGGTTGAGCCTGTGGGCTGGGATTTCCTTCATCCTCGCTATCATCTATCCGGGACGAGATGTTTTTAGCTGGGTATGGTTCCTGGTTCCATTATGGGCTTTGGCATCTATTGAAATTGCTAAGTATTTTCGTCTTGGAGATGCTGAACTTCTTCCGTCTATTGGTCAAGCCTTACTAATCTTTTTATTGATGGCACTTGGGTGGTTGAATTTAGCTGGACTCAGCATGAGCGGGGGAGTTCTGGAAACAAATCAGTTACGCTGGGCGATAATCGCAGGTACTGTTGTCCTTGGAGGAGTCACTACATTGCTCATCGGTTTGGGTTGGTCAGTAAAAACGGCTAAGAAAGGTCTTGTTTGGGGGCTTCTGCTAGGTTTTGGTTTTTACGGGATATCTTTGATGTGGGGAGTATCCCAACTTCGTCCCAATGGAGAAAAAGAATTGATCGGATTGTCACCTGTATCTGGGAATACAAACGATTTACAAGTTACACTCGGTGATCTGTCTGAGTGGAGAACAGGGATGCGAGATACGCTGGATGTGGTTTTGACTACTTCCTCTCCTTCATTAATGTGGGAGATGCGAAGCTGGTCTGAAGCCAGGTTTTTACCAGCAGTTCCGATTGGAGAATTACCATCAGTGATTATCAATAAAGAAGATCAACCCTCACCCAATTTATCCATTGGATATCGGGGGCAGGATTTTGCCTGGTGGATATCTCCAGGTTGGGATGGTCCCTTGCCAGAGAATTGGCCAAGATGGCTGGTATTCAGAGATGCACCCCAAATCACCAGCAACTTGGTATTGTGGGCTCGAGGAGACCTTTTCCCAGGAGGAATTCTGGGTGAGGTAGATGATTCTCCAACTGAGATTGAAGAAGAATTTCCACATGGAGATTTACCGGTAAAGTAAATGGGGATTCGGAAGTGAGCATGTCTGAGATCATAGCAATAGATGGCCCAGCAGGTTCTGGAAAATCGACGATAGGGAAAATATTAGCGGATCATCTCAACTACCTCTTCGTCGATACCGGAGTAATGTACCGGGCAGTTACCCTTGCAGCCCTCAAACAGGGAATTGATGTGGAAGATGAAATCGAGGTTTCCCGTTTAGCGGAGGTGATAGATATCACGCTGCAAACCCCAAGCGAAGATGATGGGCGTGACTGCGATGTATTGGTGGGAGGCGAGGATGTCACTTGGGATATCCGTAATCCAGAGGTGGACGCCTTCGTGTCAATTGTTTCAGCATATCCAGCTGTACGAAGAACATTAAGTGAGAAACAACGCCAGATTGGATTGCAGGGTAATGTCGTTATGATGGGACGGGATATTGGGACCATCGTTCTCCCGGACGCTGATTTGAAAATATATTTAGATGCTTCATTGGAAGAAAGAGCAAATAGAAGGTATCAAGAAAGGAGATCACGTGGAGAATCAGTCGAGTATGAACCGATTTTGCTTGCACTGCGCGAGCGGGATCAGATCGACTCGACACGAGAAGTCGCTCCACTCAAACCAGCTGTTGATGCGGTCGTGATTGATACTGATGGTTACAGCATCGAAGAAGTTTTTATGAAGATTTTGGATCTGAGGGAAAATCTGAGTGTCCAATAATCAAAATGGATACCAAATACCAATCCGGGTGAAGGTCTTCCGATGGGTTTTCCGACCCATCTTCCGGATCATTTTTTATTTGATCAGTGAAGTTCACATAACTGGTCTGGAAAATATCCCAGAAAATGGAACTTACATTATCGTCATAAATCATATCTCGATTATTGAACCACCATTTGTGATCGCATTTTGGCCTGTAGCACCGGAGGCTGTAGGTGCGAAAGAGATTTGGGAGCGAAAAGGTCAATCATTGTTGGCGAAATACTATGGCGGGATACAAGTTCACCGAGGAGAATTCGACAGAAAGCTGATAGAAGACATGATAGCCGTGGTTCGATCAGGTCACCCATTGTTAATCGCTCCAGAAGGCGGGCGCTCACATACTCCAGGAATGCGCCCTGCTTTTCCTGGGGTGGCATATCTGGCGAATAAGGCCAAAGCGCCCGTCTTACCAGTGGGAATTATTGGATCAACTGATGATTTCCTGAGCAAAGCCATAAAGTTCAAAAGGCCTGTCCTGGAAATGAAAATTGGGGAAATCACATCTTTACCGGATATTGTGGGTAAAGGTGAGCAGCGACGAATAGAATTGCAGAAGAATACCGATTTAATTATGTATAAGATCGCTGAGTTATTACCCACATCCTACCAAGGAGTATATGCCACCAGAGAACACGGTTACTCCGAAACCACGCAGTGAGGTCGTTAACCCCAGTATTACCCGATTGGCAAAGCTTACACCCTGGAGGAAGCTTTTTCGTAAGCTGGTTCGCTGGTTTTCAAAGCTGGCGGTGTTTATTTGTACACACTGTGAGATATATGGTTTGGATAATGTACCGCAGGAAGGCCCAGCATTATTGGTTGCGAACCATCTTGGAGATGCAGATTTGATCGTGGGTTTTGCATATACTCCACCAATTGTTGAGCCTTTCGCCAAAATTGAACTGCATGATATGCGCGTATTAGGAACCTTTCTGGATGCCTATGGAGTAATTTGGGTTCACCGAGGACAGCCAGACAGAAAAGCTCTTCGTGTTGTCAAGGATGCAATGAAAGAGAGAAGGATTGTAGGTATTGCGCCAGAAGGAAGGGAAAGTCTAACCGGTTCTTTAGAAGAGGGGCTTGATGGTGCGGCATATTTAGCTCTGACGGCTAATGTACCCATCATTCCGGTCACCTTCACTGGAACAGAGAATAAGCGTATCTTCGGAAATCTAAAACTACTCAAGCGAACAGACATAACAGTAACAATCGGACCACCGTTCCAATTGGAGAAGTATGAGGATAGACGAAAATCAATCAAACATGGGACTGAAAAAATCATGCACACTCTCGCCCAACAACTCCCGGAAAAATACCGGGGACATTATCAATAATTACGAGAAGTACTAGATGAACAACCGAAACACACTCAAGGATCACGATTACTCTCTGATGAATAATGGAGAATACTTTCACGCTGATTGGAACAAGCAGCGTAAGCTAATGAGGTTTTTATTGCAAACTCTGGCTTTCACATTGCTTGTGCGATTAGATCGGGTAGAGGGTTTGGACAATATTCCAAGAAATGGCCCTGGGATATTATTGATGAATCATATTGGATGGGTAGATGCGATCGTTTTAGTTCATGTTGTACCTCGTTATATCGTCCCCTTGGCTAAAGTTGAGGTTTTTGATTATCCAGTTATTGGTGTTTTTTCCCGCAAATGGGGAGCGATACCAGTTCAACGAGAGGGTTTTGACCGACGAGCTGTTCAAAGTGCCCTCGAGGTACTGAATAAGAATGAGATCATTCTAGTTGCTCCAGAAGGCACCAGAAATCCTGAGCTGCAGAAAGGAAAAGGTGGCTTTGCCTACTTGGCAACCAGGTCAGGTGCACCTATCATTCCTGTAGCTATTGAAGGATCACCAGGCTACCCCGTGATAAGATATTCACGCAGGTGGCGAGAATCTCCAATCACAGTGAAATTTGGCCAACCATTTATATATCGAGAGGAATATAAACGGGCGGGGAGAGAAGAATTGAAGAAATTATCTGATGAAGCGATGTATTACCTTGCGGCGATGTTACCGGAAGAGCGACGCGGTTATTACTCAAAATTGTCTAATGCTACCCAAGATACATTTGAGTTGATTTAGCATTTGATCGCAAAATAAACGAGCTCCTTGATGCCAGACCTGACATTTCTTATCACTCATTCTGGAAGCCTAATTTTTCCAACAAGTCTGATTGGCTGGTTGGGGTGGTTTGCATTTCTGGCTATCATAATCCTGCTGAATCTGAACTGGAGAACTTTAAACCAGCAGTTGGATGGTTGGCATACAAGAGTGCTGATCCTCATATTGATCAGTGTTCCGGTATCCACATTGTTTCTGCCAAGTCTTAATTTTACCCCGGAAGGATTTGACTATTCGTTGCCAATATTCGGGGCGATTTCCTGGTTTCTTGCTGCGGGTTTATTCGGTCCCGGAGCTGCTTCTGGAATTGCCTTCTTATCAGGATTGATCATTTCTGTTTGGGGCGGAAACAATATTTTTCTTCCCCTTGAAATGGCATTCATAGCTACATGGCTTGGGTGGATGTTCTTCCAGGAGTATCGAACACCTTTCTTTCACGCTCTGCGTCACCCAATTTTGGCGTCCATCCCAATTGTCCTTGTTTACCCGCTGATTTACATGATCGGGACATTATTTCTCAGCCAGGGCTCTATTGGGATGCGCTTGGCATTTGGGCTACGGCAGATTCTTGCGATCTCTCTCACCTTTGCATTCATGATTTTGGTGGCGGGAATGATCAGTGAAATTTTTGTATACAGTCTGAAATCAAAATGGGGTGCTCAACAAAACAAAAAACCTTCTCCTGCAGAGAGTAAACTCTCCAATCGATTCCTCATAAGTGTTGTTCCATTGTCAATTGTGTTGTTAGGGGTTCTGATTATCAGCGCCTGGTTTATTGCGGGTAGAGCGGCTCGCCAGATGCTGGAAGGTCGCATGTCAACTGCAGCTGAGATGACAGCCCAGAGCATTCCTTTTTACCTGGAGACGGGGCAAAACCTATTACTGCGTCTTGCAAATGAACCTTTTTATGAACGCTCTACAGATGATATTCATACCCAGCTGGTCACTCAAAGGAGAGAAATTCCCTATTTCAGCCAGCTGATTTATTTGAATCCGGATGGGGAATTAATTGCCAGCGATCCAGATGATGCAATCACATCTCCTGCATTATCCCAAGAGGAGATCGACCGTATCGGAGCAGCTTCAATTGTTCCGATTGATATTATCTCGGTGAACCCTGAAGAGGGGAGCGCGGCTGCATTGCTCTCGTTTATTGCTGGTGTGAATGATCAAAATGGTGACTTGCGAGGGATTTTGATTGGAAGAAGTGATTTAGCAGTAAATCCCTTCGCAAAGTCGCTAATAACCAGTATCGGAAGCTTATCTGTTTTAGATGGAGAAGGAATGCTGGTCGATGAGAATGGGTTTATTCTCTACCATGCAGATCCTGATCAAGTGATGGGACAATACACAGGCAGCCGTAGTACTACACCACAATTCTTCGAAGAATTCTCTCCTGATGGTGAAAGTGATTTATATTATTTCCACCCGGTGAAAGGTAAACCCTGGAGTGTGATCGTTTCAGTCCCCAGCCGTTTTATCCAACAGCAAGCAATCAATATTGCGCTGCCATTACTTGTCATAATCACTATCCTGGTGATCATTGCGGTGTTTATCTTCCGTTATGGTCTGCGCTCTGTCACATCTTCGTTAGAAGATCTAGCCCTTCAAGCAAACCGTATGTCTCGGGGAGAATTAGACCAACCTTTAGAAACCGGTGGAGTGGATGAAGTAGGTCAGCTTAGACTAGCATTTGAAAAAATGCGCAGCAGTTTAAAATCACGTTTGGATGAGCTAAATCGTTTGTTATTTGTGAGCCAAGGTATCGCCTCGACTTTTGACCTTGAAGAATCCCTTAAGCGAGTTTTAGAGTCCTCCTTGGGGGGCGGAGCATCCTCAGCTCGAGTCTATTTACTTCCATCCATTATCCCGAATTCCACCGGTGAACCATCGTCATCCTTCCAAATGGGTTCTGGTTCTGCAAGTGAAGAATATGCATTCCTTGATGAGCAGGTCTCCAGACTTACAGAAAGACAAGAAATTCTAAAATTAAATAATTTAACCAGACCGAAGATCTTTTCTTATCCTAATGATGAAGCACCACCCCAGGCGATATTAGCGATTGCTTTGCGCCGTGAAAACCAGTATTATGGGACGCTTTGGATCGCTTTCGAGGATCCGCACCAATTTAATGATGAAGAAGTTCGATATATCTCCACGCTTGCAGGTCAGGCAGCTTTAGCGGCTGCAAATGCGCGTCTATTCCTCACCACAGAGATTGGTCGCAAAAGATTAGAATCAGTCCTGAATTCAACCCCTGATCCCGTATTTGTGACCGATCAGGAGGATAACCTTCTATTAGCGAATTCTGCTGCTCAGGAGACATTTAATTTGTATGATGAGGCAGAGATAGGGAAACCGATCTCAGATGCAATTTCACATGAAGATGTATTAGCGCTTCTTCACTCAGACCCAAATCAATATCAATCGAAAGAGATTATATTCAATAATGGAAAGACATACTTGGCAACCGTGTCGACAGTGGAAGTCGAGGGTATCGGTGCTGGTAGGGTTTGCGTTCTGCGTGATGTCACCTCAATAAAACAATTGAATTCTTCGAAATCCGATTTTGTCTCTACGGTCAGTCACGATCTTCGCTCCCCGCTGGCCTTGATACAAGGCTATACATCCATGCTTCAGATGGTGGGAGATTTAAATGAACAGCAAACCAGCTACCTGAAAAAAATCTCGAATGAAACTGAAAAAATCTCTCATTTAGTGACCAATCTCTTGGATTTAGGACGAATTGAAGCAGGTGTTGGGCTGCATTTGGAAAAGAAAGCGGTGGATGATGTTGTAGAAAGAGTTATTGCAGCCGCCCAGGTTCAAGCAGACCAAAAAAGGATTAATTTGGTGTCAAAAATCGAGGCAGCTTATCTACCATCGATAGAAGCGGACCAGGCTTTATTACAACAGGCTTTGTTTAACCTGGTTGATAATGCCATAAAATACACAAATCCAGGTGGAGATGTGTTCATTCGGCTACAAACTTCAGAAGACCAGGTGGTTTATATCGTCGAGGACAACGGGATAGGTATATCCCCCGCCGATCAACAAAATTTGTTTGAGAAGTTTTTTCAAATTTCCAATAAACAAGGACTGGAGGCAGGTGGTTCTGGTCTTGGGCTGGCGATTGTTAATTCGATCGCTGAAAAACACTCAGGCAAGGTGAGGGTTGAAAGTCAGCTGGGAATTGGCAGTACCTTCTATCTTGAACTCCCCCTGCATCAAGAAAAAAGTTAAGTCCGCATTTTCGATGCGATCAATTGGATAGGGGGAATCAGTAATAAATAAATCATCCGGGTATCCCTCGAGGCCAATGAACAACTTATAATTAGTTCTTTGTAATCGACAGTCAAACCATCTTAGTTATTTTATTCAATAGTGTAATAGCTTTGGACAACAGATATTTACGGCTGTGTGAGAAGATGGTTGAAATTGCGAAAGAAGTTGACCGAGCAGCTCCAGGACCAATTGCAGCCATTTGGATTCGATAGCAGATGTGTAAAGATCTGATGAATACCAGACATGGAATTAAGACTGAATAACAATTAAAGGATTATCAAAGAATTCTAGGTTTTGAACTACCCGAGAACAGCTGGAAGAAATTACAGGATTCTCAGATTTTCAAATCGGGTTTCACTGGGCATTTTCGCATTATTTGCATAATCTCGAGCAAGTTTATTGAATAACTTACCCAGATTTTGAACTTTAGCATTGGTTTTACCCAATTGGTATTTCAGCAAGACCTTGACGAAATAAGAGATCAATAAGTATAATGCTGTCACATGTCGAATAACGAGGTGTTAATACGCTGTGAGCGTTTGAGATGATTTCTCAATCGCTTGCTTCGGTTTGTATTATATTAATAGATATATTCAAATAATTCCCGAAGATCATTGGATAAAAGCCCTTTAATCATTTGAAACAGCTCATTAATTATGCTGTATGGGGAATTATTGTCTTTATCGGAAAATGCTATCAGCTGAGTTTTTTAAAGGAGGCTCACGAGTGGAAACCAAAGGGTTAACCTCTCTCCGCATTAGTTTGGCTTCACCGAAAACAATTGAAAGCTGGTCATATGGTGAGGTGCTTAAACCAGAGACGATTAATTATCGTCGCTTGCGACCAGAAAAGGACGGGCTATTTTGCGAAGCCATTTTCGGTCCAACCCGCGATTGGCAGTGTTACTGTGGAAAATACAAAAATATTCGCTATAAAGGTATTGTATGTGATAAATGTGGGGTAGAAGTCACTCGATCATCGGTTCGACGAGAACGAATGGGTCATATCGATTTAGCTGCTCCAGTAGCTCATGTTTGGTATACCCGCCGTGTTCCATCCTATTTAGGATTACTGCTGGATATCTCACGTAGAAATTTGGATCGAGTTTTATATTTTGCCCAGTATGTAGTTACCTATGTAGATGAAGATGCTCGCCAAAAGGCATTAAAAAGATTAGAAGAGAAGATTTCAACCATCGAACTTGAACAAGGCGGTTTAATCAATTCTAAGATAGGCGAAGTTAAGTCGCACCGCGATCAAAGGATTGACGAGTTAGAAGAACAGCGAAAAGAGGTTGAAGCAAAATTTGATGAGACAATAGCCGAAAAACTTGATCCTATCATCAAAGCTGGTCAACGACTTGAACAGAATCTGCAAGATGATATGGGAGCGAAGACTCGGACAGCGATTCATTTCCCGGATACTGAGATAACTGTTGTAAAAGAGGGTGAGATCATAACAAATGAACATATCTCAAAAGTCCAAAAAATTGTGCAGGATCAGTTGGAACAACTTGAAGGCGAGTTGAAAGAACAGAAACAAGGAGAACTAGATCAGGTTTCAGAAGATCTGGATAGCCTTAAAGCACAGGCTAACTTAAATATGGAAGAGCTCCGCAGTAAACTTGAAGATGATGCTACGGCAGCTCGCGATCAAAATACTCGTTTGCGGGATGAACTTTTAGAGCTGCGCCCATTGACATTTATGAGCGAGAGTCGCTACAGGGAATTGAAATCGCGTTGGGGACAGGCCTTCCGAGCGGATATGGGTGCGGAAGCATTCTATGACATCCTAAAAAGGATTGATCTGGAAAAACTCGCTGAAGAGCTTTGGTATGAAGTGAGAAATTCCCGCAGTAAACAGAAGAGGAAAATAGCGACCAAACGGTTAAAGGTAGTCGAAGCTTTTCGACGTTCTGGCAACCAACCTGAGTGGATGATCTTAACTGTACTTCCGGTTATCCCCCCTGACTTGCGCCCAATGGTGCAGCTTGATGGCGGCAGATTTGCTACATCTGACCTCAACGACCTTTATCGGCGGGTGATTAACCGCAATAATCGCTTGAAGCGTCTTTTAGAATTGGGGGCACCAGATGTGATAGTCCGTAATGAAAAGAGGATGCTCCAAGAGGCGGTTGACTCTCTTATTGATAATTCCCAACGAGGTAAGGCTCTTTCCCGACGGGGTAGACGGGAGCTGAAATCACTCAGCGATATGCTCAAGGGCAAGAAAGGTCGCTTCCGCCGAAACTTGCTTGGAAAACGAGTGGATTATTCAGGTCGCTCAGTGATCGTCGTTGGACCGAGCTTAAAACTCTACCAATGCGGTTTGCCAAAGAGCATGGCGCTTGAATTGTTCAGACCGTTTGTGATTTCACGTCTGGTATCTCATAATTATGCAGCCAATGTACGCGGAGCAAAGCGATTCATTGAGCGCAATCGACCTGAGGTGTGGGAAGTTTTAGAAGAAGTCATCAAAGAAAGACCGGTCCTGCTCAATCGAGCACCGACTCTACATCGATTAGGAATTCAAGCATTTGAGCCCATATTAATTGAAGGCAGTGCAATTCAGCTTCATCCTCTGGTAACAACTGCGTTCAATGCTGATTTTGATGGGGATCAGATGGCAGTCCACGTGCCTTTGTCTCAGAAAGCCGTTTGGGAAGCAAGGGAATTAATGTTATCTTCCCGCAATTTATTAAAACCAGCAGATGGAGAACCGATTATCAGTCCATCCAAAGATATGGTCTTAGGTGTTTATTACTTGACTACCGGAGGTGAAGAGCGGGATCACTTGGGCGATGGTCGAATTTTTGGCACAATTGATGAAGTTGAAATGGCATACCAACTTGGCCATGTGGAAGTACACACCAAGATTAAACTGCTCACCCATACCTGGTATGACGATGAAAATACTCGTCTGCCAGAGCCCGAACAACGATTAATAGATACTACGGTCGGTCGGGTGCTTTTCAATCAAGTTCTACCTGAGGAAGTTCGATTTGTGAACCAGGTGTTGGAAAAAGGTGGCCTAAAAGATTTGATTGCAGTTCTTTATGGAATCGTCGGAGAGGATGGTACTCCGGATGTAGCAGATGCAATCAAGGATATTGGTTTTGCCTACGCTACGCAATCTGGTATTACATTAGCTGTTTCAGACATAACTGTGCCTCCTGAGAAAGGGGAGATTATTGCCGAATCATTAGAGCGGGCGGAAGGGATCCAGCGCGATTTCAGGCGTGGTTTGCTGACCGAACAAGAACAAAACGAGCGGTTAATTGAGATTTGGCAAAAGACAACCAATGATCTTTCTAAAAAAGTTAAAGATAATCTCGATCCCAATGGAAACCTGGCCTCAATGGCGAATTCTGGTGCCACCAAAGGTGGATTCCAGCCAATTTCCCAGCTCGCAGGTATGCGCGGTTTAATGGCTGATCCTTCCGGCCGTATTATTCCACTTCCAATTCGATCAAACTTCCGCGAAGGTTTAACAGCCCTTGAATACTTCATATCTACTCATGGAGCCAGGAAAGGTCTGGCGGATACGGCATTAAGAACTGCTGATGCAGGTTACTTGACACGCCGTTTGGTGGATATTGCCCAGGATGTGATCATAAATGACGAGGATTGTGATACCTTCGAAGGTCAGATGATCAGAAGCTCGGATGATATAGCCGGGCAATCGATGGGAGTCCGAATATTTGGTCGTTTTGCTGCCGATTCAGTGATTGATCCAAAAACTGGTGAAGTCATCGTTGACCGGGGTGAGATGATCAATCACGATCAAATCCACCGGATTATGGATGCTGAGATAGACGAGGTGCTTGTTCGCTCCCCCTTGACCTGTGAGTTGACTCATGGAATTTGTGCGACGTGTTATGGTTTGGATCTGGGGAGAGGAAAGATAGTTGAGGTTGGCTCAGCAGTAGGTATTGTTGCAGCTCAATCAATTGGTGAACCCGGTACGCAGCTGACCTTAAGAACTTTCCATACCGGTGGTGTTGCAGCGGTTGGAGACATCACGACTGGTTTACCCCGTGTAGAAGAGCTATTTGAAGCCCGAATGACACCAAAAGGTGAAGCGGTTGTAACGGAAATCGCTGGTATTGCTTACGTGGAACAATCGGATCGTTATAGTGATTTAAGAGTTGTCAGGGTTGAACACAGCGAAATGATCGCTGAGGAGTATGATCTTCCTTCTGGTTATACCATCACCATTGAGGACGGCGGTGAGGTCAAAGAAGGAGAAGTGTTGGCAAGCTTGGAAGAGGCCAACATAACCGCTCAAAATGCAGGTCGGGTACGCATTGAACAATCGGACGATAGAGAAACAGAAAAAGTTGTTGTGTCTTATGAAATTAGCCAAGAAGAGGAATATGAAATTCCAAGTAATTCGCGATTGTTAGTTAAGAGTGGCGATCATGTAGAACCAGGTCAGCCATTA
>JALHTN010000597.1 GCA_022865865.1 Anaerolineales bacterium | reverse complement strand
TTCGTGGCTGGGAATTCTATTCGGGGAGCTGCAGAACTCGCCCTTCAGAAGTGGATTGAAGAGGATCGTCCAGCGATCGGTAGGTTTCAATACATACCCCCCAAAACGACGCCTCTTGACCCTGAAACGGGTTATTGCGAGCCGAATTACTCTTATGGGTATGTAGCCCAGGCAGTGGATGTCCAGGTCGATACCGAAACCGGGCATATCAAAATATTAGATGTGATCTCTGCTGATGATGTGGGAAAGGCAATCAATCCTCAACAAATCGTCGGGCAGATTGAAGGAGCGGTTGTTCAGGCTGCAGGTTATGCAATTCTGGAAGACTTTCGCCAAGAAAATGGTTACGTGCAAACGCCACATTTATCTACATACCTAATCCCGACCGTATTGGATATTCCATCTCGGGTGAAGTCACTCATACTTGAATATCCAGATCCCAGAGGACCTTTTGGGGCACGTGGTATGGCTGAGATGCCATTCTTACCATTGGCACCGGCGTTAATAGCGGCAGTTCATGATGCAACCGGTGTTTGGTTTAATGAATTCCCCCTGACACCAGAAAGTGTGCTGCGTGGATTAGGGAAATTGTAGTCCTGCTCTTTAAACTCATTGGTTCTTGGGATTATGGATAGGAAAGGGAATCTAAGAACTGATGATTTCAGTATCGAATAAATTCGACTCAAATAGTATGAATAAACGTCAAATAATTTTAATTCGAGGAGGGGGAGACTTAGCAAGTGGTGTAGCATTACGATTACACCGGGCTGGAATGCGGGTGGTGATCACAGAATTAAATCAACCCCTGGTCATTCGTCGATCGGTTTCATTCGCTGAAGCAGTTTACACAAATATCACACAAGTTGAGGGAGTCACAGCTCGTCTCGTCGATACGATTGGTCTCATAAAATCGACATGGAATGAGGGTGTGATACCGGTATTAATTGATCCGGAATGTCACATAATCCCCGATTTATTAAAAGCACGATTGGATTTATCTACCTTGGTCGATGCCCGCATGACCAAAAATCCCCCATACCTCAATATTGGATCAGCTCCATTTATGATCGGATTAGGACCTGGATTTGTGGTTGGGGAAAATTGTGATGCGATCGTGGAGACAAATCGGGGGCATTATTTAGGCCGGGTTATTTGGGAAGGGAGTGCTTTATCGAATACCGGCGTTCCAGAAGGATTTGGAGATCAATATCGCGATCGCGTGCTGCGGTCACCTGGGGAAGGAGTTTTTCGTTCTGAAAGGGAAATTTGTGAACGTTTGGATCCGGGAGATTTAATTGGCGAGGTTAATGGTCTGGAAATTCGAGCCGCCTTCAAGGGAGTTCTGCGCGGTCTACTCCATTCCGGAATACATGTAAGTGAAGGATTCAAAATTGGTGATCTAGATCCAAGGGATGACCCCGCATATTGCAGGTTCGTATCAGACAAATCTCTAGCTATTGCAGGTGGTGTTTTAGAAGCAATCCTTTCAATAAAATCTCAGGGTTTGGAACTCAAGAAGTAATTCTCAGCATTATGCAATTAAGACATGCCCTTCGAATTCAACCAGGCGAGAGCATTGCATTCAGCGGTTCAGGTGGAAAAACATCTGCAATATTCGCCCTCGCCCGGCAGTTAGCTGCTCCAGTTATCGTTACAACAACTACTCATTTCAGTAAGGACCAGCTCGGATTCGCGGAACAAATCGTTTACTCAGCTGACATCCCAAATATCCAGGGATTAACCGACATAATTAAGCCTGGAATAGTCCTCATCATTGGGGAGGAGGTTGAGAATGAACGGGTTTCAGGTGTATCGGGTCGCTTGTTGGCAGAGATTTATCAATTCACCAATAAACGTGGAATAAACTTGCTTATCGAAGCGGATGGCTCACGACAGCGGGCATTGAAAGCTCCGGCACCACATGAACCGGTGATTCCATCTTTTGTCGATCACGTAGTAGTAGTTGCAGGACTCTCAGCTTTAGGAAAACCATTATCTGCCCAATATGTTCATCGGCCAAATCGATACGCAGAACTTGGGGGATTAGATTTGGGGGAAGAGATTTCACCACAGGCGATAATCCGGGTTTTAAGCGACCAAATGGGTGGATTAAAAGGTATCCCCGAGGGAGCTCGCCGGGTGTGCGTACTTAATCAAGCAGATAATGAACAGCTCCAGGCGCAGGGATATCGTTTAGCTCAAGCGTTGATTCCTTATTATGATTCAGCGATTGTCGCTTCTTTGCTGAATATGATCGAAAACCCAGGCCAGGCAGATCTTTTGGATGGGTCAACGGCGGGAAATGGAATATTTGCGGTTCACGAACCGGTAGTTGGGATCATTTTGGCAGCTGGCGGCTCACATCGGATGGGCAGACCAAAGCAGCTGTTACCCTGGCAGGGAAAATCTCTCATCCGCCATGTCGCATCAAATGTACTTGGTGCTGGCTTAGAGAAGGTCATGGTTGTGATTGGCGCTACCGGCGAACAGGTACGAGCCGAATTGGCTGATCTCCCAGTTGAAATCGTTGTCAATCCAAATTGGGAATTAGGGCAAAGTACCTCAATTCAAGCGGGTTTATCCGCCATTCCCGATAATATTGGGGCAGCAATCTTTTTGTTAGCGGACCAACCAAATGTTTCACGATCTTTGATCCGCTCGATGATTGAGAGACATGCCACAACATTAGCACCAATTATTGCCCCAATGGTGGATCGAAAACGAGGCAATCCAGTCCTTTTCGATCGAATTACATTTGGTGATTTTTATTCAATTCAAGGTGATACAGGAGGTCGGGAGCTTTTTTCCCGCTACCCGATTTCCTGGATAGAATGGCATGATCCAGCAGTCTTGATGGATATCGATACAGATGATGATTATCAAAGTCTACGGTCAGAGACTACCTAAACCAATGCAGATTGCCCATATCCCTTGAATTAATGTTAAACTTATGCTATGTTTTTCATCAAGTAAGATTTCCCAGCGGGTTTCAGATCAAATTCAAGATGCATTGAACATGGATGTAAATTCATTGAAGATCGTAATTATTGAAGATGAACCGGATACAGCTGAAATGTATGCTGAGATGATGCGCATCAGTGGATATGATGTTGTCAAGCATTTTGGTGGACTTTCTGCGGTGGCTCAACTTGTTGACCAAAAACCAAACGCCGTGGTTCTTGATCTGATGATGCCGGATTTATCTGGATTGGAAGTTCTACATTACATCAAAGCGCAACCAAGCTTAGCCGAACTTCCAGTGATCATTGTTTCAGCGAAAACAATGCCGGAGGATATAGAAGCGGGTTTGAAAGCTGGTGCGACTGCTTATTTAACCAAACCGGTATCCTTCTCAGATTTGAGATTTGCTATTGATGAAGCTGTCTCCCAGTCTGAAGCTGATAAGGGACCAAATTAATGGAAGTTATCCGCGCTTTTATCGCAGTAAATTTATCCCCGGATATTCTTGAGCGGATCGAACAAATTTCGCTCGATCTTAGAAAGCGCATGGATGCTGTTCCAATCAGATGGGTACCAACTGAAAATATTCATTTGACGCTCAAATTTCTGGGGAATGTATCCACTGCGAATCTCGAAATATTGAAGGATATTCTGGGTAAAGTGGTTTCTAGTCATCATGAGTGTGATATTAGTGTTGGTGGTATTGGAGTCTTCCCTAAACCACAAATACCCCGCGTCGTTTGGGTCGGTATGGAAGTACCTCAAGAGCTAATAACTTTGCAGCGCAATATTGAAATTGAAACAGCACGATTGGGTTATTCAAGAGAACACCGTCCATTTTCTGCTCACCTTACTTTTGGGCGAGTATCACGTAATGCCTCTGCGCAGGATGTGCATGTAATTGCGGAAATTTTGGAAAATTATAAGGTTGGATTCTTGGGAGCCACACGTGTAAGAACTGTTTTCTTATATCGCAGTGATTTAAAGCCTGATGGCGCTGAATATACTCCAATTTATTCTGCGGCGCTTAATGAAGGGGATTCAATTAACTAGACGTTTTTAATACGAGGTGAAATCTGGAAAAATTAGAAATCGCTCGATCTATTGTGCACACATTAGAGGACAAGAAAGGGGAAAATATCATCCTCATAGATTTACAGGATATTGCCATTTTCGCGGATTATTTTGTGATTTGCTCAGGCAGCAGCAATCGTATGATTCAAGGATTAGCTGATTCCGCGATAGAGAGTATAAAAAAAGATTACCACATTAATCCTCGGGTCGAAGGACAGCCTGAGGATGGTTGGCTGCTGGTGGACTGTGGAGATATTATTTTGCACATTTTTTCTCCCCAGAGACGAGATTATTATCGTCTGGAAGAATTGTGGAGCGAAGGAAAAGTGCTGCTCCATGTGCAATAACTAATCCCTTAAATCCACAATTGATGTGAGGATTATTCGGGGGATGCAAACTTGATTTGAATGATTGGATCAAATCTGGGATTGACATTAATCAATTAAATTCGAGTTTACTCTGGATGAGCTATCGAAATTAGTCAATTTGGGAGAGCAAAAATATCCCCGTTATTAATAGGTTGCTTTATACATGCCACCATCAACGACCAACATTGAACCTGTAACATAGGCCGCGGCAGGAGAAACGAGAAATACTGCCACATTAGCGAATTCTTGAGGGGTGGCAAGACGATTAAATGGACTGTCCAAGGATTGTTTGGCAATCTCTTCCTCGATGGTAGTTTGGTTGGTTTTTGCCCTGAAAGCCATTAGCTCCTGAACTCGCTCAGTCTCGGTCCAGCCAGGTAATATTGAATTGAACCGGATACCCTGAGTCCCAAGCTCCAGGGCTAAGGTTTTGGTCAAGCCTACGGTCGCGCTGCGCACGCTGTTGGAAAGGACCAGATTAGGGACAGGTTGTTTGACCGACATTGAGGTTATAGTGAGCACACTTGCCGCATCCGACTTTCTCAGGAAAGGCAGCGCAGCTCGAACTAATCTCATATGACTTAGAAAATTCAATTCAATCGCCGCATGCCAAGCCTGGTCATCAAAACTCTCGAAGGATCCTGAAGGGGGTCCGCCAGAATTTGTAACCAGGATATCAAGCCCATTCATCTTTTCAGCAGCTTCGGCAACTACCATTTCTGCTGAATCTATTTGAGCGATATCAGCGCAAATGGAATAAACATTTGAATTTGCCTGAGCAGCTATTCTCTGCTCAGCAGTTTCGAGTTTTTCCAGATTCCTGCTGTTAATGCAGATATCGCAACCTTCCTTTGCCAACTCAAGTGCGGTCGCAAATCCAAGTCCCCGGCTTGATCCAGTTACGAGTGCCCGCTTTCCTTTCAATCCTAAATCCATAACAATCTCCTAGTCAGTGTTCTCAACAATTTCTTGAAACTTGATGGGATGATTACAAGTTTTTATATGAGTAATGCCGGTTGATCCTTGATATTATGTGAGGCGTGACCGAAGCTGGTTGAACTCACGTAATCCAATGGAAAATAAGTATGTTCCTGCCCCAATAAAGAACAAAGCAAATATGATGGTAATCACACTTCCGATGATATGGTCCATGGAGATATTTGGATTGGAGATTAATTGCTTAAGAAGGACCTGGTAGAAAGCACTATAAATTAAAGCAGCTAATCCAGTCAGGAACAGGAAAATTGCAGGCCAAAATGTCCACCAGAATGATTTACTTTGTTTAACAAGCCAAATAGAAGCCAGCAGTAATACCAGTGACGCCAAGAGCTGGTTAGCTCCTGCAAATAGGACCCACAGCCATTGCCGCAATCCAAACACAACCATTAATAAAGCGACAGCAATTATAAATAAAGTGCTGATACTTGGATTTTTGAAAAATGGAAATCGTTCTCCGATCAGTTCACTCTGTATGATACGTGCATAGCGTATTACCAAGTGCAGTACGGATATACTCATCATAGTAAGTAAATACGCGCTGAATGAACTACCAATAGCTTCTGAAATCCCGACCGCATTCCAGGTTTTTGCCATTCCTACTGCGAAAACAGTGGCGGGACCTGATGTGAGAGCAAAATTCTGGTCAAGATTAAAAGTTCCAGATGAGACACCAAAAGTGGCCGCAAAAATGATCACAATTGCGACAATCATGGTTTCTCCATAGATTGCTTTTGTGGTTACTGGTTTTACTAAGGGTTCTTTCTCAACCTGATGAGACGTGGTGTAAGAGGATACCAGGGAGTGCCAACCAGAAACTGCTCCACTGGAAAGGGTGACAAATAAAATTGGCCATATGGGGCCAATCTGTGAGTGGTTGGTAGTGACTATTGGTGGAATCTCAAAGGCAGCATTAATGGAGCCATTGAGTGTCCCCAAGAATAAACCGATCACTGCCAGACCAAAGCCAAATATTACTATCCAGGCAGAAACATAATTGAACGGTACAGCAAAACGCCATGTGGGAAGGATGGCAGCCAGATAACAAATGGCAAATATAATCAAGATCCAAATTAGAGACTGCCAAGAAAAATCTTCAAGAGTTGATGCAGACGTGCTTAATTGACCTAGCTCAGCAATGCGTTGATTGATAAAACCGACCCAATTATGGAAAAGGTTGGTGGAGCTTATCCAAATTCCGAGCACCGCGATCAGAATTGAAAGCAATGATGCTATGGCTAAATTGATGCGCGTCCGATAGATCAGAAATCCTGCAAAGAATCCAGCGAATACCAGGAAAATTATAGCGAAAGGCATATCCTCACGGCTCATCAAAGTGGCCAGAAGCAGACCGAATTGACTGATGATAATCAGGAGATAACACAGCAGAAAAACAAGGATCACCGTGCGAGATTTTGAATTGAAATATGAACCAACCAATTGACTGATCGAACTACCCGTGGAGCGAACCGAAATAATGGTTGCTAGGTAATCCTGAACCCAACCAAAGAAAATTACTCCAAAAAGGAGCCAGAGAATTGCTGGCAACCAACCGAACTGCACGGCGATAATTGGGCTGATGATCACATCCAGTGAAATGGATCTAAATTGGAAGCCAGTCAAAACATTTATTCGAGTTGGAAAGAAATTAATCCCGTCCATGTAACGTCGGGCTGGTGTGGATCGTTTCCAGCTGGGGTTGATATTCTGGTTCACTTTTGGTGAAACATACAACCTATAACTGAGCAATAAAATAAGGAATGTAATGAAAAGGACTGCTAATCCCATGATATCTCCACAAACGGATATCAGATAATCTCTAATTGGTCATCCATGAGGGTCACATCTGGCCAAGATTTTTCTATCCAGCGGATGACTTTTCGCAGGGAACGCTGAGTATGCCCATTGTCGTTGCTAATCAATGTGCAGGCTATCAGAGCTTCTTGCCATCTGTCCTGGTAATCAATCTCAGCTACAGAAATGTTGAACTCTCGGTGCATTCTATGCAAAAGCGGTTTTAATCGCCGTCTTTTCTCCTTTAGAGACGTACAACCCGGTAAAAGTAAATTAAGTGTCAGCAATCCGATGCTCATATACCGCTCTTGTTGGTTTAGTCGACGGTAGATTGATTTTTCCATATCCGAGACTAAGATCCTTATAAAACCTTTATGATCATATTTAAATCTGTAATATATATAGCAGCAAAGAGATTGAAAGAATGGTAAAAAGTGCCAATGAATATTATCTTTTATTGATCCATCCAGGATGATTGTACTTCTCTTTGTAGAGTTCTACTGCTCTGCGTCCTTCAGCAGGTGAAAGTTCCATGGACTGGAGATCGATATTCAAGATTTTCTGAAAAGCTGTTTCGAATGCATAAGAGGTGATCCACCAATCCCCTAAATATCCGAGCACCCGTTCAACCGTTGTGGCGTGTTCCAGCAAACCATTCCTGGCATTATGCTTTTTTGCCTCTGTTGAATAATGGAGGATATCAATAATTCTGGTTAAATCACCAGATATGGGTAATGATCCATGTTGAAGCACGCCAGATTTCCTGCGCGCCTGTGCGCTTCCGATCAATTTCCTTCCCCCAACAGTGATCTCGTAATTTGATGGCACTTCAAAGCAGACTGGATTCTGTTTGGTTTTGGAATCTAACCGAGCAGATTCTTTTGGAATGTCAGCTTCTATACCGAGGAGGCGTAAGGCCTCCAACAGTGCTAGAGACAACTGCTGGTAACTTTCTAATACGCTGCCTGTTAATTTTGGTTCGTTATTGCTCCCAGAGATGCTGTATGTTAATTCATCGGTATGGAGGATTGCTCTGCCCCCTGTTGGACGGCGTACAATATCCCAACCTCGCTGCTCCAATCCCAACAGGAAAACATCGCCGATTGGTTGCGCATAGCCGATGGATAAGCAGGGGGGAGACCAACCGTATAATCTCAAAGTAGGCGGGACAGCGCCTATTCCAGTAAATTCCAATATCGCTTCATCAACCGCCATATTCCAGGCACCCTGCGCAGGTGGGGTGCGTAATAATCTCCACTTAGTTGGAGGTGTTGTCATTGGTTAGCTCTCTCCGCATGAAAGTGATTATTCGGAAGATTATAGAAAGAAATTAGGGAGTTGGATATGGAAAACCTGGAGTGGTGCTGGTTGGTGTAATACCAGGTTCTGGATAGCCAGGAGGAGGATAAGCCTCTGGAGTTTCCGTATTGCCAGGCGTGGGGGTTGCCAACCCGTCAGGAGTATGGGTTGGGGTATTAGAAATTGTTGGTAAAACAGTCGGCGTTGGATTATATGTTGATCCCAACTTAAAGCGCGCCATGATTGTATAAGGATGAGCAGGATATTGGCGCCACAGGTCTAAATATGCAGCCACTGCAGATAGCTCATCATTTGCAAGTTCACTAGCTAAACCAAGCAGATATAGAAAACGAGGACAAAGTAAGTACGAGCAGGTGAAATGTGGTGATTTACTCAGTACAATCAATTCTTCCTGGACAAATGCTGGATCTCCACCCGTCAGTAAAATCTCTTCAAGGTTATCCAAATCCATCTCTGTCCGATCAGAGGAGAATATGACCTCCGGTTCAACCAATACGATGACTGGTTCCTCTTCAGGATCCAGCTTAATGTAGTGGAATGTTATGTCGGGATCGATCTGCACAATGGGTGGTTCGGATATCGGTTCAAGATATGACAATCTAGGATTATCGGTCTCAAGCGTGGAAACAAAGACTGTTTGAAGGTGAGATTCATTGGGGGAGATGATCCAAAATTCAAGTGGTGAACCAGTATGGTGGCGAATAACTACCCATTGCTCTGATTCACCGTCATTTTCGAAATCAAAAAATCCATTCGACCGCACAGTTACACCCGCTTGTTCAATTGTATTGATCAAGTCAGGGTATTCTTGTGTGGTAATAGTTGCCATCAGGCTTTGAAATGCGAGACGAGGATCGCAATATTGTGCTTGAAGGCACGCCCGGTAGATATCTCTTTGGATTTGATATATTGCCAGGAATTCTGCAGCTGGTGCAATCCATCTGCTATCCGGTGAGGCAGGATCATCCAGGATCAATTGAGCATAATCAACCGCTTGATCCTGGTTGGCAAGCAAAGCATGATAAATACTCAACCGATATCGCCATTCATCCAAAGCATCGTCTGGATAATCTTTTCCAGTGGTGGTGATTTCTGGTGGCCATACGGGAAGCAGGGTTTCCATCAGCTGAATCGTCGGTTCCAAACCCCAAACATTCGCTGAGTGGTTAACCACCATTTCGCAATAACTCAATAATTCGGAGTCTGGATTAATTTGGTAAGTATCTTCAATAAAGGTGAATTCCAACCCGTTCCATTTGTAGGGGTGTTCGACAGTTACAGGACATGCTGGAAATACCACATCTGAAAATTTTAGATCTCCAATTGCGTTTTTTGTTTCAATCGGTTGCCAAGTATTGGTGAAATCAGGTCCAATCGCAGGTGGAGAGAAAAGTGCAAAGGTTAGCTCCTCTGGAGGTTGTTGAAGCAAACTGAAAACTCTCGGAATGATGTAGTGCAGTGAGTCATACACTTGTGATTGGAAAATACCTACAACTTTGTTGTTTGTGCCTAAAAAATCAACCATAAAATTTTCAATCTGGTTGGGTTTAATAAAATCAAAACCACTTGTCAAAGAATATGAAGAATAACCATTTACTTCTTCAATTAACCAGAAGTAGCTGCTTCCATTATCACCCGCGGTTACTTTAATTAAGCTGCTGCCGAGGTTTACGTCCTCTGAATCCAAGGGAAAGCTCTCGATCAAAATTTGTGGAGATTGTTTCCACCCCCAAGTGTACAAATCATCTAAAGTTGTATTGCCGCGGTTTAATTCCTGGGTGATGATACTGGCGTAAACATCACCCGCGCTTGGATCGCTAGTTCGAGCTAGATTATAGGCAAGCTGCCACAACCAGTCGTCTGCTTGTGGTGCGGTTGGAAATTGGAGCAAGGCTTCCTGTTGAGCAAAGAGTGCATATTGAAAGGCATCGAAGTACCCTTGGTTATCCGCCCCACGCGCAAAGCTCGAAAGAGTCTCCGGGTAAACTTCGAGGAGATCGATTAATGAGGTTGCCAGCTCAGGTGTCCATAAGACCAGGTAATATTGGTCATTGTGTTCGCTAGGAAAGGCCAGTGTCAGAGAAGGCAGCAAAGTTGGCGAAGGTGACGCAGTGGAGGTGGGCGCAATTGTGGGTGTGCGGGTTGGTTTGGGCGTGAAGGTAAAAATAGGGCTTGGTGTAATGGTGAGGGTGGCGGTCAAAGAAGGGATCGTTTCTGATGAGAATACAATTTCTTGTTGATCGATTGGGGTTCCTTGGACAGTAGATTGTGGTCTGGTGAGTATTAAAATCGAGATGACCAAAACAATGATGAAAACGACTCCCAACAAGCCGATCAAGAATAATTGTTGAGCAGATATCTTCTGTTCGCTTTCCTGAGGAGTTTGTTCTGATTGAGGAGAATTCATTATGGTGTAATAAGTATTTTGGGTTGATTACTCAGGCAATTTTACGCTAAATTTATCATTGTGGATACCTGATCCTCGAAATCCTGTGGCAGATTTTCTAAAGGTGGGCAAACTGGCCAACGAGGAAAATCAAAGAAATGGTTCAGCAGATACTTTATTAATGGGGGAAAAGGTGGAAATGATTCACATATTTCCCGAATGTGATCGATCTGACTTTGGACCAATACCGTAGATTTATTTGATTCGAACGCATCCCAAACAGAGCGTAATTCAGGAGAGATCAAATTCGCCAATGCAGTTATGCAGCCGGAGGCACGAAAATTTAACGCAGTTGAGAACAGGCGATCATTTCCGGTAAATACGCACAGATCACTCCCGAATCGTTCACCCAATTGTTTCGCATAAAGTGAGTCACCTGATGAATCTTTTAAACCTGAAAATTTGTTCGGAGCTGCATCATACAGCTGAGATAGCAAGTCTATGGATAAGGGAACCCCTGTTACTGCTGGAATGTGATATGCAAGGAATTTCCCATCATCAGGTACAGACCGTTCAATTACATTGAGAAACCAAGAGAGAAGACCAGGATCTCCAGAGTTGCGGAAGTAATATGGGGGTAATACAACTGTTCCATCCATACCAAGATCGAATGCAAGTCGGGTTAATTTCACGGTCTCATCCAAACTTGGAGTACCAGTTCCCGCTAATAATCTAAAATCAGGCCATTCCTCACGAACTTTTATCGCCGCTTGGAAAATTGCGATCCGCTGTTCGAAACTAAATGAGGGTCCTTCACCGGTAGTGCCTAAGAGCAATGCACCATGACAGCCCCTTTGAGCTAAGAAATCTAAATAACCAGGTATGGCTTCCAGATCAGGGAAAAAATCACCATTTAATGGTGTAATTGAGGCTGCAAATATCCCATGTAGAATCGTCATTGAAGTGTTTTGTAAGCAATTAGTTAATATTCATTCATGGAGAAAGGAATGGTTGTATTCAGCGGACAAAATTTACTGATCGTAAGATTCCTTACAGAGAACCATAGTGTAATAATGCTTGATTCAGGAAATCAGTAAGATAATAAAATTAGAATTTCCCGGCAAATGGAAATTTGATCCAACTTCTCATTAATGCCAATTGTATACCATATTTCTACCGGGAAAAATTAGCCAACGTTCATTTTTGTTTGAACCCTTCATATTAAATTGGATTACAATACGGCAACCACTCTTATTGGTCTTAGCCATATTGTTTATTCCCCGGTACTATTTTGAGCTGTCTGGAAATAAGCTGCAAACCTTGGTACTAACGACCAATCTACTTGGAGGAAATCCAACATTTCTAAGAATATTTTTCTCGTTTTAGTTCCTCTCGTTCTAACTGCGATGGTCTCTGCAGGATGTGCATCACCCACAGAATTAGCAACGGATGTACCTCTGGAAATCACCAAAGCACCCACTGTAGTCGAAGAACCTGATGAAACTGAAGAACCCATGCAAACTGAGGAGCAAGAATCGGGGCTTGTTTGTACGATCTCATTATGGCATTCATTTAATGAAAATGAGATCGAAAGTTTACTCGGTGTTTCTGATGCTTTTCAGGAAATAAGACCAAATGTTGAGTTTGATTTTTTATACACCCCAAATTACGATCTAAAAAGCAAATATGAAAATGCCGCTGCCACAGGTGGTGGTCCATCGATCTTGATTGGCTCTGGTGAATGGGGTCCAATTTTCTATGATGATTTGCTGATTCACGATTTATCAGATTTCACCCATCCAGAATTTCTTGATATGGTCAACCCAGCAGCCCTCAGCGCTATACAATATCGAGATGCTTTGATTGGGCTCCCTTTGAATGTGAAGGGAGTGTTGATGTTCCGCAATGCCAACATTATCAATGAGGCTCCTGGTTCGTTTGATGAATTGATTGCAATGGCACAAGCTGCAACGGTTGGTGATGTCATCGGAGCTTATTTTGATTATGGGATGTTTTACTCAGCTGGTCACCTTCATGCCATTGGAGGAACTCTGATGGACGCGGAAGGTAATCCTACCTTCAATGATGATAAGGGAATTGAGTGGGTGGAAATGCTAAAGCGCTTTGAGGAAGCAGGACCCATAGAGAACAATAATGATAATGACATCACCCTGTTTCTCGAAAACAGGGTGGGCATCATAATCGATGTCCTTTCGAATGCTTCGGGTCTCGCAGATGCCATTGGTACAGAAAATTTCAAGATTGATCCCTGGCCTAGTGATATGTCAGGTTATGTACAGTCAGATAGCATTTATCTGAATGCCAATCTCACCGGTCATGATTTGGATTGTGGTTGGTCGTTTATGGAGTTCCTGCTCTCATCAGAAGCTCAGGAAATATTCTCTGATCCTTCCATGGCTGGCTATATTCCAGCGATTATTGGATTAGAATTAGCTGACCCCCTTCAAAAACAAGCCTCAGCTGCCTTTGCTCATGGAACACAATTCCCAGTGATCCCTGAGATGGGTGCTTATTGGGACCCTGTGAATAATGCTCTGCTAGCTGTGGTTGAATTAGGTTCAGATCCAATGGAAGCATTGTTAGCTGCAGAGGAAGCCACCATCGCTAATATTTCAGAAATTCAGGGGGAATAGACTAACTTCAAGGAGTTTATATAAAAAAAAGAACCAGGTGAAAGATATTCATTATTCACCTGGTTTTTTCATAGGGGTGGATTGCTCCTGTTTCTCTATTCCTCATCATCAGGTGCGATCATTCCAGGCTGGTCGATTTTTATCACTTCTCCGTGATAATCAATTGTTATTCGAAATCCCATCATGCCCATATAGGCACGACCTTCCTCTGGAATACCACTGCTGAACAAGGTATCGAACTGCTTGTCGATATTTTTTAACTGTGACTCGATCATAGCCCGAGTAAAAATATCCTCTTGACCCAACATCTTTGCAGTCTGTTCGCTGAGCAAGTCTTCATGACCATCGATTAAATCCCGCATCGATTGAAGTACCTGCCGGTCGACTTGCTCCGATGGGATATGGCGATGAAAACCGTCATCATCAACCACATAGAATGGTTCATCCCCTACATAGGTTACCTCGACCGGTTTATCGAATTCATCAAAAACCAATCCTTCAAATAGTGGTTTCTGAGCCATAGGTTATTCCTCAATCATTAATCAAAAATATCAACGACGGTTCCGAAGTTCTCATAAACGCTGCTCTCGTAAGGTGGAACACTCGGGAGCGTCCAGCGGAAGATCCATTTTGCAGCGGTTGGCGTTAAATTAATACATCCATGACTGCGAGGACGTCCATAATCATTGTGCCAGTAAGTGCCGTGAAAAGCAACCCCTTTCTCATTGATATAACATATCCAGGGTACTCCGGGAAGATCATATCCGTTAGATGCTAAATCACCAGCAGCCATGTGGCGAGATGGTCGTTTGTGGAACGTTTTGTGGCGACCTGCTGGGGTTAAAAATCGACCGTTGCTGAACTCTGCCCCGCTGGCCACCCGAGCCATGAATACGGGTTTATCTCGTTCATAAGCAATCGCTAATTGATCCCGCAATCGCACCTCTAATCTTTTTTCTGAAAATGGGATATCCGGGGAAAGGGGACCAAGCTCAGACTGAGGAATAATTCTTAAATGATTTGCGGGGGCGTAAAAAGTTAGATCCCATTTATCCTCCTGGATTTGATACCAGGGTTTGCCCTGGTTGTCATGGACGAGTGCTGAAGCCCAATGAGTCGTTTCATAATAAAAACGGTATGCAAATTGATTGTTCTTTCCCGGACCCCAATGGACATCTGTATATGGAACCGTTACTTCAACCAAGGCGCCGGTTATGGGGATATTCGAATCAGGATCCTGAAGGTGAGTTTGCACAGGTTGGATGCTGCCCGAATGAACAAATCCTTCCTCTCCGATTTGGTACCAAACCCGGTTGTGTTTAGGTTCAGCATCCCCAACAGTCACCGTTGTGATCGGCAGAATCATGTCTTTCCAATAAACTTTGACCTGATCTCCTTCAAATGAGGGACGATCATAGACAGCTGTTTTCATTTCGGCGACTCGTCCCATTTGATTAGGCACCAGGTCTTGAAAGCTTTTCATTGGCTTGAGGAACCAACCAACCATTCCCAAGCTGCCAAGCTTAAGGAAATCTCGCCGCGATATGTTCTCCCCCGGTGGTGCTGAACATGATGAAAAAAGGTCAATAGTGGACATATACAACGGTTCCTACAGAGGCAAAATTAAAAACCCAGCCAGAATCAGGAATAGTGAAATTCACACAACCGTGGCTCATTGGGGTGCCAAAGTTATTATGCCAATAGGTGCCATGAAGCCCATAACCCTTGTAAAAGTACATTACATAGGGGACATCCGGTAGATAGTATCCAGGGCCCGCCATATCTGCGTACTGATATTTTACATAGATACGGAATGTTCCAGTAACAGTGGGATGAATCCAGGTCCCTGTGGAGACGACAAAAGTGCGAATCAGATTTTTTCCCTCATATGCAGAGGCAGTTTGGTTGGTCAGGTTTATTTCTATCCAGCGTTCGCCTTGTTCCACTCCAGCAGGGAGCCCTGGAAAGTTAGCCGCAGCTGGAGGAGGTGGTGGAGGGGTATCTGTCGGAGGCGGCGTAAAGGTAGCTGTGGCTGTTGGTGTCTCCGTGGGAGTATTGGTGGGAGTCGCTGTCTCAGTCGGGGTAGAGGTTGGTGTAAATGTAGGTGTTGGTGTAAAGGTCGGTGTGGCAGTTGGCGTGCGAGTGATCTTTACAACCTCAACCTGCGAGACTGGGACAGGTTCACCTGATGAAAAGGCTCTTGAGATTGTTGGTGTTCCGTACCAGGCAAAGAAAGCAGCGGCAATTGCTAATAAAACAAGCAGCAACGGAAGCAGCGAAGTGATAAAGAGCGGTTTTGTTCTAGTTAATGAAGCAGCAGAGGGTTGCTCAATAACGATTCGATTACGCTCTATTGGTTTGGGTGAATTGGCGCGTAATCTTTGGATTGCCCAATGCATCCCTTCGCGGGCACGCTGACTTTGGGGGTTAATCTCTAAAGCCTGGTTGAGATATTCCAGGCTAGCTTCTGGGGGTGCAACAGCAGCTAGAAGAAGCCAAGGTTCTTCTATATCAGGTGCTAATGCTGCAGCGCGTTGAGCAAGATGGCGTGCTTGTTTTCGATCCCCCTTTTTCAAGGCTTGATATGCATCCTGAATTGTTTTTTGTGCTTCGGTGGATGTGGATTTCATGGTTGGTCAGCGGCCGAGATATCTTCATTACGAATGTAGCAAAGAATCCCGTCTGAGATGCCTTTGGCGATTTGATCTTGGTCTTTTGTTAATATCTGACGGTCAAGATTGAGAAACCCAACCTCGATGATTACCGCATTTGTGTTGTCATCGACTTCATCAAAAGCGTGATAGCTGCTCATATCATTTGTGACGGTACTCGGATGCAAAGCTAATCCAGTAGCTTTGGCATAGCGATCTTTTATACACGCTGTCAGACGAGCGGCTCTCTCTGGATACTGGTTAGAAAGAGCAGCTGCAATCTTAAACCCAGTAGCTTCATCATTAATAAATTGGCATGAATCCGCATGGATTGATATGAGGGCTAACGATTTATATGCCTGAAGTTTTTGATCAAATTCTCGTAATAGGTCGACATCAAATCCCTGATCAACCAGATTTTGTTTGACTCGAGCAGCTATCGCTTGGTTGACTTCCAGCTCAGTTAAACCATCCGAACAGACTGCACCTGGATCATTTGTAATATCATCCCAGTGCCCCACAACTACACCGATTAATGGACGAGGGCGTGCTGTTGGTGTTGGGAAAGCTGCAGTTTCTGTAGCCTGGAAGGCGAGCACCTGTGCAAATCTCTCGCTTAAGTTCCCTGGCAATAAGCTAGCAGGAGTCCACGCAGTAAACAAGGTAGCTAATATAAAGGCTACGATCAGCACAATTTGCAGCTGATAAAACATGCCTTGTCGGGAAGCGCTTGTGTTTGAATTAGTGGTTGTGTCTGAAGAATCCATTGCTTTATCTGAAGCCATGGTACCTTAAACGCACCTGAAAAGCAAGAGTTTTTGGATAATCATCGTGTCTTTTCTTATTGTCTTGAATTATTAAATTTTTTCCGCATGACCAGCTTTCAATATTGTGTAAGTAATCCGGTTCTTGAAAAATTTTTCCACAAAAATTCTCTTGACGTCCTTTGATACGGCATGTATGATGGGGTAAATGCAAATTTATGATGTCAGATAATTCCGCCGATAGAATATTCATTATTCCAAAAACGTTAAATTCCTTAGAGGTAGGTTTTATGGCAATAGACCAAGATCAACTTCGGATGGTGATGCGCCAGTGGTCGTCTGGTGTTACTGTAGTTACGACGCATTTTCAAGGAATAGATCATGGGATGACGGTAAGCTCATTTACCTCAGTTTCCCTGGACCCGCCATTGGTCACCATTTCTTTGATGAAGAACTCCCGTACTCATGATATGGTGATCGGTTCTGCATCCTTTGGGATAACGATATTATCCAGCGATCAAGTCGAAATCTCTAAAGTATTTGCTGGTCAGGTTTCAGATTCTGAGAATCGTTTTTCGGGTATCGAAACGATTAAATTCATCACCGGGGTACCAATGCTCAAAGATGGGCTAGCATTCTTTGATTGCAATGTATCAAAGGTTTATGACTTTGCCACAAATTCTCTGATCATCGGCGAGGTGATTGCTGCCGAAGTCGGGGGAAAGGGCAGCCCGCTCCTGTATTTTAACCAGCGATATCACCTGTTGCAAGAATAACACCAACGGAATTAATCTTATGCAAGCGGCCTCAAGACCTGGACAATTGGATGATCGTCTATCATTTGAAGAGCGGGTTTATCTATTACAAGTAGCCAGGGAAGCTCTTGACCTTGGTGTAAGTGGTGAAACCCTTCCAAGTTTAGATTTACCCAGTATTCCATCCAGATTAATAGAACCTGGGGCTACATTTGTAACTTTGACGAAGAATCAGGAACTGCGAGGTTGCATTGGTTCGTTAGAAGCGACGCGATCTTTAGCTGAGGATGTGCGTGTTCATGCTGTTGCAGCTGCCCTCGAAGATTATCGATTTCCCCCAGTCCAAGTGGATGAATTATCCCAGATATCGATCGAAATCTCGAGATTAACACCCCCCAAATTATTAAAATATCAGCATCCAGATGAATTATTAACTCAAATTCGTCCAGGATTGGATGGCGTTGTTGTCAAAAAGGGTATCCGTCGCGCAACATTTCTACCTCAGGTATGGGATAAAATTCCAGAGGTAGAAGTTTTTTTGGCGATGTTGTGTCGTAAGATGGGGGCAGCTTCAGATTGTTGGCG
>JALHTN010000596.1 GCA_022865865.1 Anaerolineales bacterium | reverse complement strand
TTTCGGGTTTATATAACGTACAAAAACAAACTGGCCATTCTCACCTGATTCTGTTTCGGATATGAATATCTGAAAACTGGCACCGTCACCCATCTCTGGTGTCCAAACCTCTGGCGCCATGGCAATTCCAAAACGTAATGCACCCGCCTCGGGCACATCAACCAAGTATATTATCTCTTCGTTGCCACTTTCTGGAGGGTGTTCAAATAAAATATTACGATTATCTTCAGTACTGTTGATAGGATTTGGAAGGGACCAAGTTTGAATTTTACTATCTCCATTCTCGGGCTCTATCAGCAGCAACTGCTGGCTAATACTAGCTAAAGGCGTGCTCATATATTCAGAAGAGGAGAGCTCTACTATTCCATGATGAACTGATTGGTCATCATCAGTCTCTGTGAGTGAAACTAATCCCCAGATAACACCAATCATGACCAAGGCTCCACTAAAAATCAGTAAAGGTTTCCAATTTCGGCGCACAAAGGCGTATAAAATCCCCATTATTGCTAAAGAGAGAACCACAGCTACCCAAATTCCACGGCTAAAAGTCAAAATGATGCATGCTCCCATCAACGCAGCAGATAGGCCAGCTAAGATGCGCATCCAATTTCGCTTGAGTGTAAATATAAGTGCTAAAGCGAGGGGCAACAGCATGGCCAAAATATTTGCTAAAGCAGTTGGAGAATCAAGCGTAAAATAAACCCTCCTGATGTGAGTAGCATAAATGTATACATCAGATATTCCTTGTCTTTCTAGGACTTCATCTGAAGGCCAGAGTGGGATATCCAATACGAATTCGATAATTCCTCCCAGAGCGATTAACGTCCCAGCAATAACCAAAACGACAAATAGACCATTTATCCATTTGATGTAATCCGGTTGGCTTTGATCTGTTGCATTATTCCCTAAATCAATTTGAGGGTTGATCGAATGAAGATGAAGTGCAGTCGGGACTAACCAGAAAATTGGGAGGTACATAACTGAGATATACAATCCCCAGGCACCTACCCATCCTGAGCGATCTATGATGAAACGAATTATCATAATAACCAAATAGAGTAGTACTGCCCAATCAATCGGGGTGCCACTGAAGAGGAATCGCCGTGCAATCAGGCAGCGGAAGAGCCAAAGTATGACCAATATTCCTAACAATATTTCTTTCCAATACGTACCCACTGGACCAGGAACCATTCTCTTTATCACTAGATGAAATGGCAATACTATTAAAAAGAATGCCAACCCAATTGCAATCATGGTATCCAATCGATAAGTCGACTTATTCATTGTTTGGGGCTCAACAGGGTTAGATTCCACTTTGTATTATCCTCCAGTTCTTTAAATACCCCAGTACCAATAGATAAGATAATCCACCAAACACTCCGCAAACGATTAGCGTAACTATTGCTGGGGCAGACAGGAATTGATTAGCGAGGAGTCCAATTACTAAAGAGGCAATAATACTCGCAATGATAATTAATCGGGCGTCACGCCACCACTGAATTACAAAATTATTTCCCAAACGGCGCTGAGCTAACCAAGTCAATACAACAACCTGTATTGAAAAACCGACCATGGCTGAAAATGCTATGCCAATATATCCAAAGGAACGAATCAGAAGTATATTAATGAGGATACGAATAGTGGTTTGGATCCCATTTACCACCGAGACAGTCCATACGCTCCGCCAGGCATAGATGACGCGCCACAAAGGTTGGCACATTGCGTCTGCTAATACGGCGATTGCATACCAAATAAGCACCTCACTAACAGCGATTGTCGATTCTTGACCAAATGCTCCGTGCTCATATAAAACCTGAACCAATGGCCATCGCAAAATAATCAATGCACACGTCGCTGGAAGACCAATCATCCAAACAAATCGTAACGAATCGGTTAAGCTGGATTGAAGACCAGAATTATCTTCCGCAGATGCTTGTTCGGATAAACGGGGAAAAACGGCAGTTGAAACTGCCAAGCCACTCATTTGACCAACAACAAGAGCTAAGCGGTATGCGTAGTTGAGTGTGGCAACGCTTCCAATACCTAAAGTTGTAGCCATAGCACGATCAACAAACCAGATAATATGGTGGATAGCATAACCGATGGCGAGTGGACCAGACAAATAAGCGAATTGTCTTACACTGGTTGCTCGCGTCTTTCTCTCAACAGGAGGATTTCTCTTTATTAATTTCGATATGTTGAACGAGTGACGGTGTTTCCAAAGAAATGGTAATTGGATTATTAGAGCTGCTGAAGCGCCCAAGATCACTCCCAAAGCAGTTCTCCCCACGAGCCAAACTAGAGGTGCTCCTATTAATACAATAACAAAAGTAATGTTATAGGAAAAATTGGTCAGTGCAGTGCTCTCAAACCGTCGATATACCTGGAGAGCAGCGCCAATTAGGATTGCAGAACCCATTAGAACAATAGCGGGCATCATTATGCGAGCAGCGCGTACTGTTTGACCAAATTCAATACTACTAAAACCAGGCGCTAAAAAGTAAAGGTAGAGGGGTGCAGCTATTACAGCAATAGCAGTGCCCAGAAGCAACACTATGCACAAAAATCCTCCCACCCGGATTGCGAAATGCCATGCCTCTACCTCACCAAGTCGTTGCCTATAATCAGCGAACAGGGGGATAAATGCTGGCGGAAGGATGATAGCTAAAGCAATGATTACGAATTCGGGTATAGAGTATGCAATGAGATAAATATCTGCTCCTTGCCCTGTTCCAAGTTGGTCGGCTAAAGCTGCTTGACGCAAAAAACCGCTCAACGTTGCAGCTAAGAGCCCCACCATAAGGATTAACGTTGCATAGTAATCTTCTTTGCGCATGAGAGATATTAAATAGTTGTTGTTGAACCTAATTGATTTACAATTTCATAATGAAATTATCTGTTTACCAGTTTAATATAAACAGATTGTTTCTAAACTCATCAACCATGCAATGTGAAGCAAAGTCTAGAGGAAATATAGGCAATCAATTGCCAGAGATCGATATTTCTTGGAAGGTATATACAATTAAATCTATCGCTGGTTTTTCCCACTTTCATCGAAATACCTCCCATAAAAATTTAGATTTTATATATTATTCTTTGGGAAGGTTAAGAATCCTTCGAGTGCGATTAATTACCTGTCTGAAAAAGTTGCGAACTCTATTCCCCATTAATCAATGCTCCTTGGTCCTTATGTTGAACAATAATCCTGCTGCAAAACCAGTTCCAAGAGCTAAGGCTCGTATGAAAAGTAATGCTGGTGAGATAATAGCTGCGGGTAGATCCTTTGACCAAGCCTTCACAACAAATGGAAGCGTAGTAAGAAAAAATATTAGCCCTGAGAACCCACTTACCCACCACAATGGTTGCCAAATAATCCCTGATAGCAGACCCATTCCACAAATCCCAATAAGTAAAATCTGAAGTTTTAATATCTGAGGAGTGTGTGAATCCCGTAATAGTTTGTTTGGGTGACGCAGATGAACCACGACTTTCCAGTACCCAATATTGAACTTTTTACGCCAGTATTCACCAATATCACGAGGATGGTGCAGGTGATAAACTTTAGCTCGTGGTTCAAATACCATTTTGAAACCCTGTCGTGCGAGGCGGAATGAAAGTTCTTGATCCTCGGTTGATGCCACTGGGAAGGTTGTATCAAAGCCATTATTAGCGATCAAGATATTTCTACGGTATCCTGCTGAATATGTATCAATAAAATCAATATACTCATCCTGAACCATTCGGTCGTATTTATCTTCAAATTCTAATTGGACGAAACGGGGGACCAGCTCTTGCTGCCGGGTTAGATAGGTGCCCTTCACCCCAATGATCTCTTCTCTTTGGAAAGGGACCAGCATCCGTTCAATCCAATCCTCAACTGGTTCGCAATCATCGTCAGTGAAGAGAACGATTTCACCGAATGCTTGATTGATTCCGAGATTCCTCGCCGCAGAAGGACCGGCATTGAGCTGTTTAAATAAACGAACATTCTTGATCTTTGCAACCTGGGCACAAGTACTGTCATCGGATCCATCATCCACAACGATGATCTCGTATAAATTCAAAGGCGTTGTTTGGCGCACGAGCGCGGTCAGACATTTTATAATTGTCCCCTCCGCATTATAAGCGGGGATGATGATCGAGACCCGGGGGGATTGATTCATCTTTATATTATTCACGTAAGCAAATGTTTAGAAAAGGTCCGAGCTGATCGGATTATTCTTCTCGCTTCTTTTGGTTGGGCGAGTATCTGCCATGCTTTGGACAGGATATAGTGTGGACGCAGGTAGAAAGAACGCCGGGCCTGGTCGCACCAAGCGACCAATTCGCTGGCTGTCAATCCAGGTTGGCTGATGACCGTGTTGTGATGACCATCAGGCGTGAGCCAATCCTGGAAATCCTTGGTTGTGAGAGTCCCGTTGCTTTGAGCCAATTCATAGGCTTCCGTTCCAGGGTAAACCATCAAAGGGTAGAATTGAGCAGTATCAGGATCCAGCTGCTTGGCGAGTTTCATCGTTTTCGCTAATGATTCCCGCGTTTCACCTGGGTTTCCAGCCATAAAGCAGCCATGAATTAATACGCTGGCGCGGCGCGCATCTTCCCGAAAGCGATAGAATTGTTCAACTTTCATCCCTTTCCGCATAGCATTCAACACTTCTTGATCCCCGCTTTCAAAACCAACACACAAGAGACGTAATCCAGCTTTATTCAGCCATTCCAAAGTCTCATAGGGGACATTGGCACGCGAGTTTGCCGTAAAACACTGGCTGCTCCCTCTCCGAAGTAAAGCTTTGGCCAGGGAAACGCAGCGCTCCTGGTCAATTGTAAAAGTATCATCTTCAATAAAGATATCTTTTACCTGGGGTAGTTCCCTGGCAATAAATTCGAACTCATCTACGACATTGGAAATGCTTCGCAATCGATACTGCGGTCCAGTGATAGTCTGAGGCCAAAGGCAGAAAGTACATTTGTAAGGGCAGCCTCGCCCAGTGACAATAGTCACCTGTGGGTAGAGAGCAATGGAATAAGAATAATCCTCAATTCTTAAATGGCGTTTGTAGACTTCACTGACAAATGGCAGTGAATCGAGGTCCTGGATTAGCTCCCGGTCAGGATTATGAACGATTGTGCCGTCACTGCTCCGGTAGCTGATCCCCTCGACCTGATCAAGATCACCCCCATCCTCCAACACCCTGGCAAGATCACGGACAGTGTAATCGTATTCTCCGCGGGCAACAGCATCCAGAGCTGAATTATGTGTTAAAGTCTCTTCGGGCAGGGCTGTTACATGGGGTCCTACAAAGAGCATGAAGGCTTGGGGAAGGTGGGATTTTATTGCTTCAGCAACTTCAAGATCATTGAAGATGCTGGGTGTGCTCGTTTCTATCAGGACCAAATTTGGCTGTAGATCCTCTACCAGTTCTAGAACAATTTGCAGGTCGTACCCCGCAGCAGGTGCATCTACCAGTTTTACTTGAAATCCATCTTGCTCCAGCACGCCAGTCGCGTAGGCCAGCCAGATTGGATAATACAAAACCCCACTCTTTATCACAGCTGGACTGCGCTGTGAGCGAGAGAAACGCGGATGAAAAGGAGGATTGAGTGCTAGGATCTTATATTTTTGTACCATTTTTTAAGACAAGCTCACTTTTGCACAAAACTACGTAGATTTAATTTCCATCGTTATGGTACTAACAGTCTGAGTTCCCCCCATCCAGCCCAATCATAGCGGTAATCACCTGCTGGACCGGTATCGGTCTCGAAAATTATTGATACTTCTTGTCCTGCATATTCATTGAGGTCCACTGTATAGGGATGCCAGCGCCTGTCAAATTCGTCGTTCTTGGGATCAATATAAGTAGAAAAAACTTGCTGTTCTCCATC
>JALHTN010000595.1 GCA_022865865.1 Anaerolineales bacterium | reverse complement strand
TGGATATATTCCTTGGAAACACCATCTTTATTGCTGATCGGTCCCAGGCCAACTGCTCCACCCAGAGTATGCCCATAATTCCCGGAGTGGATATCTCCCACGCGAACGCCATCGCGGTAGATGGGCTCACCGCCGTGGAGCAGGGGTTGTGGATCCTCGAGCAAGAACTGCACCAGGCGCTTATTGAGGGTTCCGGATGCCCTTTGCTTGAGGAACGCTTCCTTCCCGATGAAATCTACAGGTTTATCAGCTTCCACGGTGAAGCCCAGGCCAACCTCGAGCGGTGTGTCCAGATTATCGATGTCGTGCCCATAATCCCGGTAGGCCTTTTCCATGCGCAGTGTATCGAGAGCAGACAACCCGGCGTGTTTAAGACCTGCGTCAACCCCTGATTCCACCAGGAGATCATAAACGTGTAGTGAGAACTCGCTGGGTACATACAATTCCCATCCCAATTCACCAAGGTAAGTGATGCGCAGTGCTTTGACTAACGCGTAGCCAATATCGATCTCCTGCATGGTCAGGTAGGGGAAGGCTTGGTTTGACATATCTGCTGACGTCAACTTGGTCAAAAACTGGCGCGATTTCGGTCCCTGGATGTTGATCAGTGAATAGGCAGAGGTCACATCGGTGACGGTTACAAATGCATCGGGTGGGGTATGTCTCTTCAGCCAGGTTAACACGTGGGTGTGGACAGACCAGGAGCTGACAATCTGGAATTGGTCTTCCGCCAGGCGTGTTACAGTCAGGTCGACTTCAATCGTTCCGCGTTCATTCAACCAGGTCGTATAAACACAGCGACCGATATCTACATTCACATCCCGGGCGCAAATGTAGTTGAGTACTTTCTCCGCATCGCGACCCTGGACGAGGAATTTGGACATAGGAGTTAAGTCCATGAGGATCACCCCCTCTCGGGCCGCTTTATGCTCAGCGGCGTTGTAATTGAACCAGTTCTGGCGCTTCCAGGAGAGCTCCACGGTGGGCTCTACACCTTGCGGGGCGTACCAATCTGCATACTCCCAGCCATCTGATTCGCCAAACCACGCACCAGCAGCGGCCAACCTGTCATGGAAGGGAGATCTGCGAGCACCGCGCGCAGATTTAAAATGCAGGTTTGACCAGCCTTCAGCATACTGCCAGCCCAACATCTCCACTGTTCGATCGTACAGGTACTTGGGATTGCTGCGAAAAGGTGACATGCGTTCGATGTTGATCTCACTGATGTCCACCGGGGGATAGCCATCAACGATCCACTGGGCGATAATTTGCCCGACACCTCCCCCCAGAAGTATGCCAAGGGAGTTAAATCCCGCGGCAACATAGTAGTTCCTCAATTCTGGCGCTTCACCAATCATGGGACTCATGTCGGGAGTAAAGCTCTCCGGGCCGCAGAACAGCATGTGTACGCCAGCTTCTTTGGCCACCGGGATGCGCTTCATCGCCTTTTCCAGGTAGGGCATCAGGTGATCCCAGTCGGGAGGGATCTCACCAAAGCTGAAATCCTCTGGAATACCACCCATACCCCACGGTTGAGCCTCAGGCTCAAACATCCCGACCATTAACCCGCCCATCTCCTCCCGCAAGTAGAGATACAATTCCGGGTCCTCAACGATTGGCAAATCAGGGTGCGTCCCTTCGATCGGCTCTGTGATCAGGTAATAGTGCTCGGAGGCATGCAGCGGAACATTCACCATGGCCATTTTTCCCAACTCACGCGCCCATATACCGCCGCAGTTAACCACATACTCCGCCGCGATTTCACCTTGGTTGGTAACCACTCCGCTTACGCGACCTTTGTCTTTCAGAATCCCGGTGACCTTGGTCTCTTCCAGGATTTGGGCGCCTCCCATTCTGGCACCCTTGGCTAAAGCCATCGTAGTATCAACTGGATTTGCGCGTCCATCCAGCGGATTGAAAAATCCAGCCAGGAGATCTTCTGTGTACATTAATGGCCAAAGTTTTTTCACTTCTGCTGGGGAGATTTGTTCAACGTCAATCCCATAACCGCGTGCGAAATCAGCTTGCCGGCGCAGCCCCTCCACTCGTTCAGCGTTGCTGGCCACTTCAAGGTAGCCGATCGGTCTGAAGCCAGTATCCTGGCCTGTCTCATCACCCAGTTTGGTATACAGCTCCCGGGTGTATTTCGCCATATTAATCGTAGCTTCAGTTCCGAATCCGCCGCTGACGATTAAACCCGCTGCATGCCAGGTGGTTCCTGCGGTAAGTTTGGATCGCTCCAGCAGTAGCACATCCTGCCAGCCGAGCTTCGTCAGGTGGTAAGCCACACTGCATCCGATCACACCACCGCCAATGATGACTACCTGAGCCTGGGTGGGAAACCTTCCCTGGGGATTTTGCTCAGTCAAAGTATGCCTCCTGTATTGCTGAAAATGGTATCAATTCAAAATCTATTTAATTATAAGGATTATACAATCGATTGGCACTCATATCCCCAATATTGACTGGGACATCCCTGGATCATTTTTCTTGGTTCAGCAAGTCTCAAAACGTGTGATTTAAGCGAAATAATTCAATCAGGGCTTGCGAAAGGATCTGATTTATCCTGCTCTGGATCACGGGCTCCAGTTAAGGATGCGCATACAATAAATTTATTATTATGAATGGTTTCATACTCTTTCGGCGATAATGATCAATACTGGTTCTCGCTGAAAGCCTTTTGCTAATAGTGAGTTTTGCAGTTCTTGGCTTTGCTGGATCAGCACCTCGCTTCCCGCTTTGTTTCCCAAACGCTGGCGGTACCGCTCGAGATATCCGGAGACACCAGCGATCCCTTTTTCGTTCATCGGGTCGGAATCTGTGTTGGGGAAATCCCTGATAATCATATTACCCAGGTTCAGGCCGCCCACAAAGTCCAGGATTTCTTGACGAGCGAACGAGCGATCATGCAGGATGCCCAAACTGGAATCAACTGCCGCAGCCCAGTGGTGGATGCGGATTGCGTTGAACTGTGCTTCTGTTGTTCCATCGCGATGCATTTCGGTGAGGATGAATTTACCTCCGGTTTTTAGGACGCGTTTCATCTCCGCCAGCACCCGGGTGACATTCTCTAGGTGGTGCAGTGAAGCGGAGATGTTCACCGTGTTAAATGAACCGCTTTCAAATCCAAGGAACTCAGCGTTCATCTGTGTGAATTGAATGTCTGCTGAATCAAAAGAGCGTTTGGCGATGCTCAACGTCTTTCTATTCAAATCAACGCCTGTAATGAGATCAAAGCTGCCCAGGTAGCGCTGCAGGATGGTGATGTAGCCACCCTCACCTGCTGCGACATCCAGCACACGTCCACCATTCAATTCTGTGAAGAGCTCTTCAAATGCGTTCATTGATTACTAATCCTGAGTTCTGTTTATTGTTGTTCTAAGATCTCAGCGATTTGCCCCATTTGTTCGTCGTTTAGTGGTCCCCGCTGCATGACGTCAGCATTTTCCTCCACCTGCTGTACGCTCTTAAAACCGGGAATTGGCACCATGCGCTCGTCCAGAGCCAGAATATAAGCCAGCGCAGCCTGGGCCAGGGTGTGTCCCTGTGAGGTGAGCACGTCCCGCAAAGCGTCTACTTGCTTCAATCGTTCCGCGGGGACACCCTCATTAAAATTCAACCTGTGGCGGATATCATCGTCTGGGAAAGTCGAATCCGGGCCGAATTTTCCGGTTAAGATGCCCTTGTTGAGGGGACTCTTGTTGATCCCACCCAGGTCTTTTTCTTTGCACAGCCCCCGCATATCGGGATTATCGTGATTAATATTCAGGGCGAATTGGATCGCAGTACAGTGTTCTCCACCTGCGAAGATCCTGGCGCGGTCAACGATATCTGTACTCCAACCGAAGTAGCGGATCTTGCCTTCATTTACCAGCTGCTCAAGCACTTGCATCACTTCAGGGGCGTGCTCGGGATCGTAGCTGGGTTCATGAAACTGGTATATATCGATATAATCAGTACCAAGTCGGCGCAGGCTGTTCTCACAATCCCTGCGCAGGTTTCCCGGGATTTGCTGATCATCCTTATAGACTACCTTTTCCGTTTCGTTGACCACGTGCCCAAATTTTGTTGCGATAACGGCTTGATCTCTTTGGCTTCCTAAAGCTTTGCCGAGTATTATTTCACTATGACCTGCGCCGTAATTGGCAGCTGTATCGAAGAAATTGATCCCCAGGTCCAGTGCGGTCTGGATTGCGCGCATCGATTCCCTGTCATCGACTTTTCCCCAGCCGGCCGGGAATGGCTCTTCCCCAGGCTGCTCCCAGGTCCAGGATCCGCCAATCGCCCAGCAGCCCATACCCAATGCACTGACCTGGATATCACTTTTCCCTAATCTGCGAGTCAACATCTTTGCTACCTCCGCATAAGTCTCCTAGGATTATTATAGACTATCAAATAGCGGTACAATATCGAACAAGGTAAAAATATATAGGAGAACAGCCATGGAAAAAGAAATAATTACTACCTCAAAAGCACCCCAGGCAATTGGGCCTTATTCGCAAGCAGTTCGGGTGGGCAGATTTGTCCACACCGCAGGGCAGATCGCCATCAACCCCGAGACGAGCCAGATCGTCACTGGTGGTGTTGCCGAACAGGCAGAACAGGTGATGCGGAATTTACAGGCGGTACTTGAGGCCGCTGGCACGAGTTTAGAAAACGTGGTGAAGACCACCATCTTCTTACGCTTCATGAAAGATTTCAGTGTGGTAAACGAAGTATATGGCAAGTACTTTGCTGCAGGAAAGCCGGCTCGTTCAACCGTTGCCGTGAGCGCCTTACCATTACAAGCGCTGGTGGAAATCGAAGTGGTAGCTTTGATACCAGGAGAAGAGGCTGCCCAAAAACCAGCCAAGAAAAAAAAGAAGGCTAAGAAGAAGAAGAAAGTTAATGACACAGGAAAGAAGGCATAAGCCCACCCACTGTTCAAGTGATGTCAGGTAATCTAAAAGTATCTGCCCGTTCGAGCAGATACTTTTTTCAATCTGTCAAACAAATCGAATTATTTTTCTTGTTCACCTAAAAATTTCTGTATTTTGGTGTAGCATCATTTCGGAAGCAGGTCAGGCAGCCGCCAACTATCATCTTAGTTCTGCAGCAGAGCAGCTTTGACCCGCTCGGGGGTGAAGGGGATTTTTCGCAAACGAATCCCGACTGCATCGAAGATCGCGTTGGCGATCGCAGCTGGTGCAGGTCCCTGAGCTGCTTCACCTGCTCCCAGGAAAGGCAATCCCGGGCGGTTGAGTAGCACGGTCTCGATTTTTGGAGCTTGGGGAAAATTCAGAATCGGATAGGTGTCCCAATCTCGGCTGGTGATGCCCTGTTGGTCATAGTTCACCTGCTCGTTCAAGGTCCAGCTGGCAGCCTGCGTAAAGCTGCCCTCCAATTGGTTGCTCAATCCATCTGCACTCACGATTTGACCAGCATCAGCTGCGATGATCACTCTCTCCAGGTTTACTTGCCCACTTTCCCGGTCGACCTCGAGATCGACAACCAGCGCGGCATAGCATTGCCTGTTTTTGTATTGGGCGAAAGCGATCCCTCGACCTCGCCCATCTGTTCGATTTCGCGTGTTTGGTTGCCAACCCGCTTTTTGAGCAGCTGCTCGGATCACGGTCTGGGCGCGTTTGTCCTGGAGGTGCTGCAGGCGGAACTCAATCGGGTCGCTGCCAGCTGCATGAGCCAGCTCATCCATGAAGGATTCGATCGCAAATACATTCGCATAGGCACCTAACCCACGCAGCGCTGAAGTTCGCAGCGGGCTTTGAGGGACGAAATGCTTCACGATCCTTTTTCGAGGGAAGGAGTACAGCGGATCAGCGTTGCGATGACCTCCTACATGAGGTCCTAATACGGGTTGGGGCAGTGGCTTTAAATATGGATCATCCAGGTGCCAGGCTGCCAGCAAACCAGAGGATCTGCTGCCTGCCCGGGCACGGCCGAAATGAGGGTAGCTCCACACATCGTGATTCCAATCGATCACTGCGCCCCCTGCATCCAGGCTGGCCTGCAATTGCATGACCATGGCTGGTCCATATGGTTCCGAGGTATGCTCGTCAGAACGGGTCCACTTTAGGGATACCGGTCTTCCCGGATAGGCTTGAGCCAGCAGGGCTGCATCCAGGGCGGCATCATCCGCACCATTGTGACCATAACAACCGGCGCTTTCCATGTGGATCACGCGCACATCATCTATTTTCATGCCCAGCACATGGGCGATTGCCGCCCGGATGGGGTAAACTCCCTGGCTGTGCACCCAGAGGGTTAGCTTTCCAGTGTCCATGTGCGCAACTGCTGCCGAAGGACCGAGCGAAGCATGCATCTGGAAAGGCCGGAAATACGTCGCTTTCAGAGTCTCTTCTGTGCTGGGTGGGGTCTTAATCAATGGGATATTTCCTTCAACAGGTGTGCCATCTTTGACCAGGTATGATTGGCCGGGCTGGGAGAGCAGGTCTTCATAGAGCTTTTCCTGATCTGGAAGCTGACCTGGGTCATTCCACTGCGATGCCTGCCTCAAACACTCGAGCGCCTCCACTGCTTGGTGCTCGTGCTCGCAGATAACTGCCAGGAAGCTGCCATCACGGACTATCTTGAGCAACCCCGCCATGTCATCCATCATTTGCTCGCTGACGGAAACCAATTGTGAGTTGGGGTTTGGTGGTCGCAGTACACGCCCGTGAACCATGCCGGGCAGGTCCAGATCGTGGACGTAAGTTGTACGACCGCTTACCTTAGCAGCTGCATCTAAACGCTGGTTGGCTCTTCCCAGTAGCGTATATAGCTCTGCGGTTTTTGGCTGTGTAGAGCCGGTCACCTGGCGCTCGAAAGATCGTCCGCTAAACAGCTGCCAATAATTCGTGCTTCTCCCGCTGACCGGATCACGGATGGTGCCATCAATCACCTCCAGGCGATCAAGCGGGGCTTCCAGTTCTTCGAAGGCTACCGAGAGCATGATTTGTTTGGCTTCAGCAGCTGCCCAGCGCATTGCCTCTCCGCTGGTCTCGAGGGACATGCTGCTGACTGTTAATCCTTCATCGAGTGAATAATCACTATCGGTTGGCGCCATCTGAATTCTATGCAGATCGACGTCTAATTCCTCAGCCGCGATCAGTGCCACTGCGGTTTTAATCCCCTGTCCGAGCTCCACTTTACCGGTGTAGATTGTGATCGTGCCGTCCGGATTAATCCGGATCCAGGAATCAAGATCAGGATTTTGCAGCAGGATATTTGGAAGTTCACTGGCTCCGGGTGGCGAACTTTGATAATCCTCGTCCTCAAATTGATTCAGGATATAAAATTTTGGTGCTGGATCTGGGCGCCCAATACCCAGTTTGATCGCTCTGCGCACGCGGTCATACACGCCGCAGCGGCAAAGATTCTTTTCAAGGGAGGCTTGAATTTCGGCATCGGTTGGATAGCGCACCTGGTTGAGCAAACCCTGGGCAGCAATGATCATACCTGGAGTACAGTAACCGCATTGGAAAGCTTGCTCTTCAATAAAGGCTTGCTGCAGTTGGTGCAGGTTTTCAGGTGTGCCGAGGCCTTCAATTGTGGTAATAGATAAGCCCTGGACTTTCTTGACGGGCAGCTTACAGGTAGGTACTGCTTGACCATCCACGATGACTTTGCAAGCCCCACACTGCTCAGATCCGCAGCCGTATTTAACCCCTTTCAAGCCCAGCTTGTTGCGCAGGATGTAGAGTAAAGGCGTATCCGGTTCGCTCTCTATCTTCCGCTGTTGACCGTTGACTTCCAGTATAAATTCCTGAGCCATCGCCACTCCTGAAATTAGAATACTTAGAATTATAGATCATAGATCATAGCTTGTGGTTAAGAGATAGTTTACCGGGATTTAAACCGAGGTATTCTTCGCTTTTTGGTAAGCATCTGCTGTTTGCCATACCAGGAATATCACCCCGTATACTGCGAATAAATCGTGCAGGATCCTGGGCAGAGAATGCTCCCAGTATACGCTTGTTGGTTGTTTCGATCCGGCATACAAGCTCAACCAGATGATGTTCAAATTTCCAACGATCATGGTGATCGCCAGGCGTTACTTTGCCATGCACACTTTCAATGGCGTGTGACCATCATTGGGGTATTGATGTTGAATTATGTGGCAGGCGTCAGCTGATGGCAGCTTTGATCGTTCTAATCCCTTTTTTTACTGCCGGGAATTCTAGCGATCTGGACTGGGCCTATTACACTTCGCTTGGACTGGCTTTGCTCACCTTGTTCGGCTTGGGTTTATTTTTAGGTCGCATATCAAAAGGCAGCATGATCGTTTACGGGCTTAAAACCGTTTTAGCGGGTGTTGTATCTATTGCCTTCAGCTTTTTCTTGGGGGTCGAAGGATAGTAACTGATCTCGTAATCGAAGAAATTATTGATCGAGCAATTTTGGTGAAGTATTCCCCGGGAAAATAAACTAAATTAGGTTATAATAGTCTTAATAAGTTGTGGGAATGTGTTTGCATCTCCTTTAAGGGTGGTATCAAATGCTTCCCACGTGAGAAATTTGTGGGCGATATTTCGATTATCCAGCAAACCATTAAGTTGAACCTCCCAAACGTATTGGGAAAAACCAATTCGGCAGGGTTCTTCAGCCTGATTACGCGAACAGGATTCTACACTGCTTGGTGTGGCAGCCAGATCAGCACATCCCCTATCGCCAAAATTAAATCTAATCAAATAGGGATTCTGCTTTAATTTCCCGGTAGGACGTTTTGGAATTAACCAAGAATAGGAATACCAATGACAACTGAACAGTGTTTTGTGATCCCGGAAGATGCGACAGAAATCAAGGCGGTCTCATCTTCAGCGCAGGCGGCAAACACCCCAAAGGCAAAAACTACAGGTTTGCCAGACAATAAGACTTTAGTTGCATTTGGGCTGTTTATATTATTGGCAGGTGGTGGATCAGTTGCGATTCGCATAACCTATGGCGAATTACCACCATTTTATAGTGGTGCTGCTCGCTTTGCAATTGCCGGGATCATCTTTTGGGTGTTGCTCTTTCTGCGTAAGATTCCCTTTCCCCGTGGGCAGGCTTTGTTAGGAGCTGCTCTATTTGGCACGCTTAGTGTTGGCTTAGCGTTTACATTTATCGCCTGGGGCTTGGTGGCGATACCAGCCAGCACCTACCAGGTGCTCATGGCGATGGTTCCGCTGCTGACTATTTTCTTTGCTTACCTGCATGGAGTCGAGCGCATCCGTTGGCAAGGGTTATTGGGATCTCTCTTGGCTGTGGGGGGAATTGCTGTGGTGGTAGGTGGTTCAAGCGGTGAAGGATTGTCTTTGCCTCACATCCTAGCGATTATCGCAGGAGCAGCTTGCCTAGCTGAGGCTGGAGTGATTGCAAAGAAATTTCCTCGCAGTCATCCAATAGCCATGAATGCCATTGCCATGACGATTGGTGCGCTCATCCTCGGAACGATCTCATTGATCACCAATGAACAATGGGTGATCCCAACTCAAGCCAGTACCTGGATAGCTTTTGGGTACCTGGTCGTATTTATCACCTTTTTTGTTTTTCTGCTTTATCTCTACGTTCTGGGACGTTGGACAGCTTCCGGTACTTCTTATGGGTTTGTGATTATCCCCTTGGTCACTGTGGTCGTTGCGACAAATTTGGCCAGCGAGCAGATCACACTGAGTTTCATCGCAGGTGGTGTTTTAGTGTTAGCAGGTGTTTTGGTTGGTGCGATCCTGCCTTCAAAGCCGCCCAGCCATCCAGAAAAAGCTCAAACCAGCCCAGGCGCACCAACCATCTCAGGTGAGGCTGCTGATTGAAGGGCATTTGCGAGTTGGTCAGGCTGTTTTGTGTACCCGCTCCAATCAAGTCAGCTGCCATCTCCTGTAATCACTTGCGGGTCATGCGTTAACCCGAATATGAGCACATCATCTGCTAATGAGGTAGCCAAGCTTTCGATTAGATTGTCCCCCGGTGAATTGACAATCATACATACCGCTTCCAGCGATCACAGTTGTCCAAATCAAAGCTTCACTGCAGCCTTGCTATCTAACACAATTTTAAGGAATAACTTTACAAGATAACCATGGAAAACGAAATCATTAAAACCAATTTATTAGCCATTGCCGTATCAGGATTGTTAACGATGCTGGCAGGGATCATCCTCTACCTTTTCAGGGGTTCCATTGCTATCAACATCCGTTATTTACTGCAGATTCCCCCGCTGGGTGTTGCGGCTTATATTTT
>JALHTN010000079.1 GCA_022865865.1 Anaerolineales bacterium | reverse complement strand
TCGATTCCGATTTCCTTTTCCGGGGTTGTGTTTCCCGTTTCTCACGAAGTAGATCAGCGCGCGTTTGTATACCTTTAGCCGTCATGAATCATCACCTTTGATATCGCCATTCAGTCCGATCGCGTTCGGATCTTCTCTCTATGGCTAACTCAAGCAATCGCATTACCAATTCCTCATAAGACAGACCGCTGGCTTCCCATAGTTTCGGATACATACTGATCTTTGTGAATCCTGGAATTGTGTTCATTTCATTTAGGAAAATTTCACCATTGTCTTTGTCAAGCAAAAAATCAACCCTTGCCATACCTGCGCAATCAACAGCTCGATAAGCTCGCACTGCTAAATTCCTTACCTGCTGCGACACTTCAAATGGAACCGGAGCCGGGATTAATAATTCCGAGCGGTCATCGATGTATTTCGCCTCGTATGAATAAAAATCCGCAGCTGGAATAACTTCACCAGGCACTGAAGCTATGGGATCATCATTCCCCAGCACGCTTACCTCGATTTCACGAGCGTTAATTCCTCTCTCAACCAGCAAACGGCGGTCATACCTGGCTGCATCTAACAAACCTTCCATCAAATCAGATCTGTTCATGCATTTTGTTATCCCAACTGACGATCCCAAGTTTGCAGGTTTTGTGAATAGGGGGTAAGGAGCAAGAGCTTCCGCTTTTTCAATAACCTCATCCAGTGATTTTTCAATATCATTGCGCATGACGATGATCGTATCCACTTGTGGAATTTCATTGGCACGCATTATGTCACGAAATACACCTTTATCCATTCCAACAGATGATCCCAATACACCTGCTCCAACATAGGCGATTTCCGCAAGCTCCAACAATCCTTGAATCGTGCCATCTTCTCCAAAAGTCCCATGCAAAATTGGAAAGACTACATCAAGCTTGGATAATTGCTTGATAATTTCGTCATGATCAGAATGATGAATTACATATAATTCTTGACGTCCTGGATCAGGAAAGATCGCTGCGGTGGTCAGGGAAGTCAATTGATTCCCGGAAGAAAACTTGTCCAGGACATCCTCCCCAACTAACCAAGATCCGTCATGTGTAATTCCAATTTGAATGACATCATACTTTTCTGGTTTCATGACTGATAGAATTGAGCGTGCAGATAGGAGCGATATCTCGTGTTCGCCGGATCGACCTCCAAAAAGTACACCTACCTTCAGTTTCTGATCAATCATTTCTTCCGCACCACCTGCCAAGCACCAATTAATTCGATCTCCAACTCTAGATTTATCCCGAATTTGCTAGCCACAATATTTTGTGCAAGGTTGATTAAATCCCATACATCTGCAGCAGTAGCACTTCCATAATTGATGAAATAATTTCCATGCAGTGAGCTGATTGCAGCATCACCTACGCGTACCCCTTTCAACCCTGCCTCTTCGATTAATCTACCAGCGTAATCTCCAGGTGGATTCTTGAACATCGAACCCATGCTGGCTCCCGCGGGTTGCGTTTCTCTTCGGCGGGCACCAAATTCATTAATCAGCGCTTCTGCATCATCTCGCTTACTATGCGCAAGACGCATTAATGCTGCTAAGACAACGATGGAAGGTTGATTAATTCCCGTCCACCCCAGTTTTGCATCTTCACCGGCATGCTTCATACCAGCATGATGTTCTTTGATGAGACTTGAACGATAAGAAAATTCAAATTGGGCCGTCTTCCATTGTTCACGCTCAATCAACATACTCGGTGGATTTCCATTCTTGGATCTTTTGTCCTCAATTTCACGATGCAAGATTTCTGCCATCAGCAGATTGCCAGCCACATCACCACCGTGCGCCCCAGCATTTCCCAATACTGCACCACCGAGTGTGCCGGGGATACCAGAAGCCCACTCCAGGCCACCCAATCCCCGCTGGGCTGCCTGTCGAGCAACCTGACCAAAATTTGATCCAGATGCAGCCCATACGGTTGGTGGTTCACTTTCTTCATCAAATATCACCTGACGGGCTTTATTCAGTATTACCAATCCACGCACACCCGCATCACTAACCAGCACATTCGACCCACCACCTAAAATGATGAATGGAAGTTCCTTCTCCCACAGATATGTGACCATTGCAACCAAGTCATCAACTGAATTAGCGGTCAATAAACCGTCAGCTAATCCACCAATACGCGCAGATGTGTAGCGAGCAAGTGATACATTTGATATAAATTGCTCACCAAACTTCTCTTGAAGTAACTCAGTATCAATTGACCTATGCATATCTATATCGTCTTTATCAACCATTTCCATTCAAAGATAATTTTTCTACTACCTGTGCACTAATTTGATTTGCATCGCCCGCAGATAAGACCAATACCACGTCACCAGGATTTAGATTGGCGATCAGATAATCTGCTACCTGAGTATTACTCGCCAGGAAGCTTGCATCCGGGTGCTGCATGGATTGCACTACCTGCAACGCAGAAAAATCATCCCTGACAGGTTCTCGGGAGGCGTAAACCTCAGTAACTAAAACATGATCAGCTTCACTGAATGCGGTTAGGTATTCATCAAAGAGTGTTTCTGTTCGTGAATAGGTGTGCGGTTGCCATACAGCCCATAATTCACGGTCTGGGTAGCGATTACGTGCCGCACCCAGAGTCGCCCGGATTTCAGTAGGATGATGGGCATAATCATCGATCACGGCGATCCCGGATACCTCGGCAAGGATTTCAAATCGTCTTTCTGTTCCTTGAAATTCACCCAGGGCTCTCGCTGCATTTTCAAGAGGTAAATCCAACAGGTGGGCGACTGCCAGGCTCGCTGTTGCATTGCGCACATTATGGATCCCAGGGATTTGGAGTGAAATCTCAGCTAAATACCCTTGACCATGATAAATCTCGAAATTATAGGACCCAAGCTGGTTTAGCGATAAATTTCGTACAGCATAATCTAGAGAGATGTCATCCTCACGACTTTCCAATCCATATGACCAGGTATCTATTTTCATATTCAATTTCGCCAGATCTAATAACTCTGCAGCCTTAGTATCATCGGTGCAGGCGAGAAGAATACCATCCTCTGGTATTTGTTTCACGAAGTCAACGAATGCTGCAAAAAAATCTTTCTCTGTAGGGAAGCAATCCGGGTGATCATATTCAATATTTGTGACTACTGCAATCTGAGGGTGCAAACCTAAGAACATATAGTCATATTCGTCAGCTTCGACCACAAAAGTTGATCCCCTTCCTGCGTGAGCATTCTTCGCTAAATTCTTAGATACCCCTCCAATGATATAGGTTGGATCTTGATCCAAAGCAGTCAACATCCAGCTGATCATGGCAGTCGTGGTCGTTTTTCCATGCGCTCCTGCTACGGCTACACAAAATCGATCGGCTGTCATCTTTCCGAGGAACTCCGAACGTTTATACACAGGAATACCCGCAATTTGTGCAGCCTTAACCTCTTCGTTATCATCAGGAATAGCCGAAGACCGGATCACGAAATCAGCACCGGTAATTTGTTCTGCATTATGACCGACAAACACCTTGACGCCTAAATTCTCGATTTCTCTCGCATAAGAAGAAAATTCTAGATCTGATCCACTCACCTGATATCCCTTTTCTACCAGCAAACGGGCAATAGCAGACAAACCACTGCCTCCTATTCCAATAAAATATGCATGTGCCATTAGATAAACACCACTACAACGAACAAGAATGCCACCGCAACAGCAAAATAAATCCAGGGGGGAACCAAATATACGGGTGGCATTTTACTCAATAGATTCAGGGCTGCTGTACCCATGGCCGTGTTCGCATCTGGAGGAATAAAATATGGTTGGAATGGATAACCTGCTTCAGCCATATAAAACCAAATAGAGCCGACAATCAGATAGCCATTTACTGCTCCTAAAATTAACCCTAAAAGGACATCCTGTACTCTATCCCGAGCAAATCGAGGTCCTGCAAGAGCTCTCAGGTTTGGTGTCTGGTATCCAAAAAACACTAATAAACCAATTACCGCGGTTTGAATCCAGAAGCGAGTCGACTGGCCAATACCTGAATCTGGTGATAATAGCGGTAGATAAGTCTGCATCAATACAATGATAAAAATTCCGAGCAGCACACTAAAGGTGACCAGTATCTCCTTCGCCCAGCCCCGCATCGCACCAATAATCGCGAAAAGAACGACGAACAGCCAGAATAAGACTGTGAGACTGACCATATCTATATCCTTCCCGGGCTTGGAATCGAGACCAAACCGTGGATAAGGTTTGCGATCGATTCAGCTGCCTGCGGAGTTGCCAGGGATAACATCGCCTGACTCATTTCATTTCGCTTGTGATGATCATTCATTAAGTCACTTATCGTTGAAAATAGATGTGAATTGAGTTCGTTATCCTGCAATACTAATGCTGCTCCCCTATTCTCAAGGTAATGAGCGTTTACCTCCTGATATCGCCAGGCATGGGGGTAAGGAATTAATATAGCTGGTAATCCATACAATGGAAACTCACCTAAAACAGACGCTCCAGCTCGTGAAACAACGATATCAGCTGCATTCAGGGCTGCCCCCATTTCATTATGGAGGTAAGGATATGCATGGTAGCGATTTCTCAAATTAGCAGGTAGCTTTTCTGAGGTTATTTCAATCTCTGGCCAATCCAGATGACCACTGATATGAATTACCTGCATCTCCGCCAGCAACTCAGGCAATATTGCGATCAATGCCCGATTAATCGAGCGTGCGCCTTTGCTACCTCCAAAAACAAGCAGTGTCGGAAATTCTCGAGATAAATTAAATTGTTGAATGGCTTCATCTCGAATAGTCGAAGCTAGGCTCAATCGCGTCGGATACCCTGTTACCTGTATATTCGATCCAAACTTAAAATAATCCATAGAAGCCTCAACAGTCAGAATGATCTGATCGGATAAACGTGCCAAAACTCGTAACGCCAATCCTGGTTCAATATCAGGAACATAAACCACAATCTTTGGTCTTTTCGTTTGAGACCAATTCAAACGACCCGCTGCTGCAACCGGTACGGCTAAATAACCGCCAGTAAAAAACATGACCTGCGGTTGAAAGTCCTTGATAATTCGCCTTGCAGAAAAAAATCCTTTGATTAGTTTCCATAAATTTCCTGGTAATGCTTTTAATCCAACACCGTGAATACCCGCAGCTGGAATTGTCGTGAAGGGTATCCTTTCCTTGGATAATAAATCAATCTCAATACCGCCTTCTCCTCCAACCCAGAGTGCATCGAGCTCCCTTTCCGAAGATCCAGTTTTCGGGACAACATCACCCGATTCCGACTCCCTTTCCTCATTAGCCTGCAGCGCCTTAAGAACGGCGAGAGCTGGATACACCCCACCGCCTGTCCCGCCGGCGCAAATCAATAACCGCATTTAGGGACCTCTCTTCCTTTTCCTGGCTGCGAGCTGAGACCCGAGAAATATTCAATAGGATACCGATTGCTGCCAGAGAGACTAATAAATTTGAACCACCGTAACTGATAAAGGGTAGAGCATTCCCAGCAAAGGGTACCAATCCAACGATTACTGCCATATTGATGAAGGCTTCAACAGCTAACCAAATGCTTAATCCCGCAGCTAACAACCTACCCAGACCATCTGGAGCAGTTTGAGCGATTTTCAACCCCCGCCACAATAAAATAACATTCAGAAAGACAACCACTGATGAACCTAATATCCCGACTTCTTCACCGATTACTGCAAAGATACTATCTGTGGGAGGCACAGGTAGTCCGGTTAATTTCGTTTCTGCCCGTCCAATCCCAACCCCAAACCAGCTGCCTTTCACTATGGCTTCCAGAGAACGTGATAGGTGGAGAGGCGCTTGTGTCAGATCTTGGATGCTGATAATGTACTCAGATAGACGCTGGCTTCCTGTGGGGTGGAATGTGAAAACTACCCACCCGACTAAGATACCTACAACTAAGAAGATCATTATCTGGCGGATATCACCTCCTGCCAGGAAAAACATAATTCCACCAATAATAAAAATGGTTACCGCCGCACTCAGATCAGGTTGGAGCAGGATTAATCCTCCGATTATTCCTAGGATTACACTCAAGGGCAACAAACCAAAACTAACACTGCTCAACTGTTCTTTCCGGGCAAATAACCAAACCGCCAGATAGATAACTACTGCTAACTTTGCCACCTCCGAAGGTTGCCCAGATCCCTGGAAGAGTGTGCGAGCAGCATTATTGATCACCTCATTGACAAAAAGCACGCCTGCTAGACCAATGATTGTTACTACGATGATCGGAATTGCCAATTTTTTAAAGCGATGGTAATCAAACCAGGCAAGGATTGCCGCAACGACAATCCCTCCCAATGCAAAAATTACCTGGCGATTAAACATATAACTGGGAGCTTCTCCCAGGACTACCATTGAATAATCTGTGCTGGCAGAGTAAACCATCAATAAACCAAATATTAATAATGTAAAGACAACAATGATCAACCAGATATCCAAGCCTATCCGTGGAGGTCTCCAGGCTGATTGGCTTTTTTTTCTCGCTGATGGTATATCTCGACTGGCATTCATACTAGCTCCATTACCCATTTTTTAAACTCCTCCCCACGTTCCTCGAAATCACGAAATTCGTCAAAGCTGGTACCTCCAGGAGACAGCAATACTACATCCCCTAGCGTAACTTTAACCGCGGCAGCTTTAACTGCTTCATTCATTCCTGAACAACATGTTACGGTGATCTCTGAATTTTTCTCGTACCAGGTCAATGCAGAAGAGATAATTCCTACCGCTTCACCAAATAAAATCAGGTGTTTAACCCGCTTGCAAACCAGGGAGGCAAATCCGTCCCAAGGTAAATCCTTATCACGGCCACCTGCGAGCAAGATCAAGGGTTCAGAAAACGCATTGATTGCTGCAATAGCACGTTCGGGTGCGGTGGCAATCGAATCGTTATACCAATCCCCCCCACCCCACGAGCGGATAAACTCCAACCGATGTGGGATTCCCTTAAAGCTTTTCACTCCGGTTTCCATCGCACTCGCGGGAAGTCCACAAGCTAATGCGATTGCACACGCACCGATGACATTCATTAGATTGTGGTCGCCCCTTAAGGGGATATCCTGACGCTGGATCACCTTGGTTTCAATCTCACCCATCGATGAAGGGGAATTGATTTGGATAGATTGGGATTCAGAATCGAAATACACACTTTGTGTGTCGGATGCAATTTTCTGATTGCTGAAGACTACCAATCGTCCATTGAGTTCTTCCACCATATTCCAAACAACTGGATCGTTCCTATTTAGTATCGCAACATCCTGCGAGGTTTGATTTTCAAGGATCCTTGCTTTAACAGCAATGTAGTTCTCCATGGTTCCATGCCGGTCTAGATGATTAGGGGTGATGTTAAGAATCGCAGCAACTTCGGGAGAACTCTCCATAATCTCCAGCTGAAAACTCGATAATTCCATCACAGCCAAATCAGTTGGCTTGATCTGATCCACCATCGATATCAAGGGGGAACCGATATTGCCACCTACCCAAACCTTTGAATCCGGAAGAATTAATGCTGGACCAGACCCAACCGCATTGATATCATGAGAACTGCCATTCAACTCCTCAACTGCAGCCTGAGCTATCATGCCAACAAGTGTGGTTGTGGTAGTTTTTCCAGCCGAACCGGTGATTCCAATCACTTTGCAAGGACAAATCTCTAAGAATATTTGGGAATCATTTGAAATTGGAATTCCACGGCGGGTCGCTTCATCTACAATCGGGATATCTCTAGGGACACCACCGGAGATACAAACCAGATCAATATCATCCAGGATTGATGTTGGGTGACCACCACAAACCCATTCAATCGGTTCATCAGCCAGGGCGACCCTGGCGTCTCCTAATTGAATGAGCGGCCGCTGATCGTTCACCACAACCTCAGCACCATGGTGAGACAGGTAACGTGCTAATGCAATTCCCTGTCTGGCAATGCCGATCACCAGGACTTTTTTTCCTGACCAATCCGTTTTATGTCTCATCAATTCCAATTCTCTAATCGCGAACATCAATAATTCACTGAAAAATTCTTTTTCTCAATAGTTCTAGATTATTGCTAAAGCAATACCAATCATGGCAAACAACAAACCGATCAACCAAAACCGCTGAACTATCTGGGTCTCGCTCCAACCGCTTAGTTCGAAATGGTGGTGCAGCGGGGCCATTTTGAAAATCCGCCGGCCTCCAGAGATCTTGAAATAAGATACCTGCAGAATCATGCTCACTGTTTCACTGAAAGGGATGACAGCGATCAGCGGCAATAAGATCCAATGACCTGTCATCATAGCTACCACAGCCAAAGTTGCGCCCAATGGCAGTGAACCGGTATCACCCATGAATAAATCTGCAGGATGGACGTTGAACCAGAGAAAGCCAAAGGTCGCTCCAGCTAAAATGAAACAAAATCTGGCCAGGAATATCTGTCCCTGCAATAAGGCGATCGCACCAAATGTTACAAATGCGGTTGCCGATATCAATCCCGCCAGGCCATCTAAACCATCTGTGAAATTCATTGCGTTCGAAGTACCGACAATTAAGAAGACCGCGATGGGTATATACCAAACTCCAAGGTCCACAGCTTTTTTTGCACCCGGAATATAAAGCTGAGGAACATCCAGGAAATACACCAATCCAATGGCAACGATTAATGCCAAAATTACTTGGATAGGGAATTTAACTCTTGCTCTCATCCCTATACCTCGTCGTGAACCTCGAATTCCCTCCCAATCATCGATCATCCCCAGAATGGAAAAAATCACCATCACACCCAATGGTAGTATTATTGATCGACCAGTGACATTAAATCCAATCAATGTGGCAGCATTCATAAGCAGAGTAACCAATATCACTGGTAAAACGATCATGATTCCTCCCATGGTCGGAGTACCCTGCTTTGTGTAATGTCTTTCAGGACCTTCAATTCGAATTGTTTCGCCGATATTGAAATGCTTCAATACCCGCAGCAGTGGAGGTCCCCAGATAACTGCCAGCAAGAAACTGACACCAGCTAAACCAATCGCCAGAGAAATTTGCCTCATATTACCGTCTCCAGTTCGGTGACGATAATTTCCATTTGCATGCCGCGCGAGCCCTTCACTAACACAATATCATTCGAGGTGAGGTGGGTCTTTAAGTAATTGATAGATTGTTCTGAAGTTTCAAACTCCTTTATACTATCCAATCCCAGCCCCGCCTGAGATGCTGAAGCTGCGATCCATTTCGCTCTCTCTCCAACCGTTACCAGCTCATTCACAACTTCCGCAGCACGTGCACCAACCAATTCGTGTCCTTGCTTTTCGTATTGACCCAATTCCAACATATCACCCAGAACCGCGATCTTGCGTCCATCTAAATCATCCAGCAAATTTAAGGCAGCTAATGTCGATTCTGGAGAAGCATTATACGTGTCATCGAGGAGGATTGCCCCGCTCTCCGACCGAACTGCAACCAATCTTAATTGCGTCTTTCCCGATTGGAGACCATCCACAATTCCTTGCCAGGACAACTCATCGTTTAACCCTACCGCGGCTGCACGCAGAGCTGTATGAACCGAATGTCTGCCAATCAATGGCACCCGCAGGTAAATAACTTCATGGCGGTAATGCAGTCTAAAACGAATGCCTTCCAGACCCAAACCTTCTACGTTGTCCGCCCATAAATCCGCTTCCGGGTTCAACCCATAGGAGAACACACGCGCGTCTGTTAAACCCGCCATCTCTTTTACCAATGGATCATCAAAATTTAGGATTGCCAACCCATCTGGTTTGGAAGGCAGTGCTTTGACCAGCTCCGCTTTCCCAAGGGCAATATCATCTATAGTTCCAGCCCGTTCGGCATGTACTGTCCCAACATTGGTGACCACTCCCACTTGAGGTAATGCAAGATCACACAAGAAGTCGATTTCACCCGGTACATAGAAGCCCATTTCAAGTACCGCACGCTCGTGATCCTTAGCAAGTTTCAGCAAAGTGAGGGGTAAGCCGATTTCATTGTTTAAATTTCCGGGACTCTTTAAGGTTCTGTATTGGCGGCTAAGTACTTCAGCTACCACTTCCTTTGTGGTCGATTTCCCCACGCTTCCAGTAATCCCGATTACGACGATCTCTAATTGTCTGCGCCAGAATCGAGCGATCTGTTGCATCGCGACGAGACTGTCCTCAACTAATAAGCAGATTGGCGATTCCCCGATTTCCAGCAATTCATCTGGATTCCAACCGTTGCGGAGATCAAGATGGGAAAAATCTTCAGATAACGCATGATCTATTAAAGCAACAGTCGCCCCCTGAGCAAATGCCTCGGAGACAAATGCGTGCCCATCTTTCCTCTCGCCAGGTAAGGCGATGAACATTGAGCCAGGCGTGGTTTGACGTGAGTCAATCACTGCATCTCTGATGACCAGGTCATTTCCTTGCGGTCTTTCACCTGTGAGTGCTTCAATCGCCAAGCTGATTGTCAACATCTATATTCCATCATCCTATAAAAAAAGTTCAAGTTAGAAAAGCTCATTGTCCTTCTAATAATTGGCCTTTCATTTCATCAGAAGGAATGTTCATCAATACCACCAATCGTTCTACAACCTGGCGGAAAACGGGAGCTGCTACTACAGAGCCCCAGGGAGAAGTTGTTGGTTTTTCTAACCACACATAGACCAAGAACCTTGGTTCATCAACTGGACCCCAGCCAACGAATGAGGCATTAGTTAGATTGCTCGTATAACCAAATGGTGTCGGGATTTCCGCAGTCCCTGTCTTTCCCGCAACTCGGTAGCCTTCAATCAGAGCTGAAGAAGATTCGACTTCAAGTGAGGTGGATAGCATCTCCGTCAATCTCTGGGCGGTCTTAGCTGTTATCGGAGCACCGGATATCCGGGGTGAAGTATTATATTGTTTGCTATCATCGATCATTGATAAAACTATCCGAGGGACAACCATCTGACCGTCATTGGCTAACGCTGAAACCGCCTTCAGCATCTGGACGGGTGTCACAGCAACACCCTGTCCGAATGCATTCGTTCCTAAATCTGCTTCGTACCAATCTTCATCACCAGGCAACTTTAATCGTCCTGGATTTTCCCCCGCCATATCAACACCGGTGAGATGACCAAGCCCAAAATCCTGCATATATTGGTAAAACTTGTTCGCACCTAATTGAGTCGCAACCCAGGCAAGACAAACATTTAAAGAGTGCTGCATACATCCCAACATGTCCTGAGGACCCCAAGCACCGGAATTCCAATTGCGGATGGTTGTTCCACCCACTTCAATTGAACCAGTGTCCAGGAATGTCGTTTTGGGTTTAACCGCTCCACCATCAATGGCTGCCGCCATGGTCAGCACCTTAAAGACTGACCCAGGCTCATAGGTTTCGCTTACCACCCTGTTGAAAGGTGTGGAACCTTCATATACCTCACCATACCGCCAAAACTCATTGAGGTCTAATCGAGGCGATGTTGCCGCAGCGAGAATATCTCCATTCTTCGGATCCATCACTAATATGGTGGCAGATTCAGAACCACTTTCTTCGATGGCATCCTCAACAATCTCTTCCATTTCTGCTTGAATAACGCGGTCAATGGTGAGGATCAGGCTTGACCCCTGGGGAACCTGAGGAAATTCTTCTACCCGATTGGGATCGAATGGAATCCAAACCCTCTCTGGAGAACCAGCGAGTTCATCATTGAACTTTTCCTCAACCCCAAAGAAACCTTCCCCTTCCCAATTAACAAAACCAAGGATATTTGAGGCCAGATCTTTTTCTGGATAACTCCTCTGGAGCCGTGGATCGAAAGTAATTCCTGCTAGGCTTGGTCGGTTTGAATCATTGCGATCACCATAAGCTAATTGCATTTCTTCAGATAATTTCTCCAAACGTTGTTTTTGATCTTCGGTGACAAATCTTGCCAAAGTTGCGTATATAGCATCCGCTGATGGTTCAGTGCTTGCCGCAGCAAAAACTTCGTCATAATCCGAGTCAATAACCGCATTCAATGCTAGGGCAATGGTTGAAGGATTCTCTACTTCTTGCAGGATGACACCCACTTCGTAGACAGAATTATTGGCTGCCAATAGATGTCCCCAGCGATCGTAAATTTGACCTCTAGCCGGGGTGATCGTTCTCCATGTTCCCGAATAAAGTTCGCCTTTATCTCTGAGAGCTCCAGCTTGCGGGCTGAGCTGAATGCGCAGCATCTGGATAATAATAAAGACAGCCAGTGCTGTTAGTAAAATACCAAGTGTTGTAAATCGCCAAGATCCTTGGTTGCTCATGGTTCCACCTCCTGAACAAGAGGTGAAGCTGGGTCAAATACTCTTTCTCTTAACCAATCCACAAGTGATTGCGTATATTCCGGAGCAATTGTCGGGATTATTGGGAGATGAGATCCTGGGGATCCTGCCAATTCAACTTGCTCAGGTTTGAAATAACCTGGTACTAAAATATAAAAAATATCCTCGGACGCTACCCGCATGAATCCCAATTCCTGTGCTCTTTTTTCCATCTCAGCGTTAGAAACCAGGTATGCAATTTGCGATTCCATATCTTCGATATTTCGGCGAACATCCTCCATCTCAGCGTACATGATCTGGATTTCACGCCCTGCGGTGGATGCTTGTGCACTCACTGACAAGTAGATTCCGGCCACCATAGCCACCAAAATCATTGCCAGCATGAATAAGCCGATCCACTGTAATTGCTTTCTCCAGGGGGCTTGGGAATATGCTTGGGAAATGTTCTGAACTCTATACATAATTTACTCTTGTGGATATGAATATTAAAGGTGAAATCACTCACCTTTTTTCCTTGCAACCAGTAACAAATATCTTGCAAGAGTAATGCCAAAGCTATTTAATTGTTAGCTTTTCAACCACTCGGAGCCGGGCGCTTCTGGCTCTTGGATTATTACTAATCTCATCTTGCTGTGGACGAATTGGCCGCTTTGTAATCACTTTTACTTTGGCCTGGTGTCCACAATTACATACTATCTGTTCCGGAGGGCAGATACAATCTTTGCTCTCCCTGCGAAAATAATGCTTAACTATCCTATCTTCCAGCGAGTGATAAGATATGACCGCCAATCGCCCTTGCGGTTCTAACGAGCCGATCGCTTGAGGTAAAACCTCCTCTAAAACTGTAAGTTCATCGTTTACCGCAATTCTCAGCGCTTGAAAGGTTCGTGTCGCTGGGTGCATTCCTGGTCTACCACTCCTGGTTGCAGCGGCAACAACATTTGCCAGCTGAACTGTCGTGTCGATTGGTCGAGCCCCTACTATAGCCCTTGCAACCTGCCGGGAACGTCTTTCCTCGCCATACTCGAATAATAAATCTGCGAGTTCTCCCTCAGGCAATTCGTTGACCAACTCTTTTGCCCGCACCGGATTCTGCTGGTCGAACCGCATATCCAGCAAAGCGTCTTTCCTGAAGGAAAAACCTCTATCTGGAACATCAATTTGCATCGAAGATATTCCCAGATCGAGCAAGATACCGTCAACCATTTGCCACCCCATCGCATTGAGCTGTTTACTCAGGTTATTGAATGATGAATGAACCAGGGTAACCCGGTCTTGATAAGATTCCAATTGTTTTCGAGCGAGCTGCAATGCAAATGTGTCAATGTCAAATCCTAATAAGAGGCCATCCGGTCCGCTTGCTTCCAGGATTCCACGGGCATGGCCTCCTGCGCCTACTGTTCCGTCAACATAACGCCCCGAGCGGTTTGGCTGTAATAGGTGTATAATTTCATTGTAAAGAACTGGTTGGTGAGCTGTGGGTGTTTCCATGTGCATAAATCATTTGGATAGATTGCATCCAAGCCCTAAATTACTCACCAGTAGAGAGATCTAAGTCCATAAATCTCACGGCAATAGGCTCACTCTCCTCCATCATGGCTGTCTGTCCCACCCACTGATTCGGGGACCATATCTCGAAGTAATCACCCATACCAACAATCACTGCTTCACTGTCAAGGTTTAATCCTTCACGTAGGAAATGCGGAACAAGAATGCGACCTGCTTTATCCAAGACGACAAGTTCCGCATTTGAAAACATTAATCTGCGCAGTAACCGGGCACTCGGATCAGTCATACTAAGACGGTTAACACGGAGAGATATGCGCTCGAAAATCGGTATTGGGTAAACATTGATATTTGAGTCAAATCCCTGGGTTAGGTATGCACCCTCTGCAGCTAATAAATCCCGGTAACGAGCCGGGACTGTCAAACGACCTTTTTCATCTACTGTGTGGTGATACCGGCCCAAAAACATTTGTTCTAATTTGCCTTTAATGTATGAACGCCGGTTTTCCCGGCGCTCCACTTTGATCCACTTTCTCCCACAATTAGACACAGTATATACTAATTTAGAATTAATTGCAAGTATTTTTCTCCAAATTCACCACCTTCATCCGCTTAACAAAATTGTAAGGTACAATTCGTAGATTCTTCATCGGATTCACAGCATGCATTACACAAATCATGGAGGATATTAATGGAACACGATAGCGATATTAGCGAATTCGCATCCTTATTTGAGGGTATTGATATTGAAGTTCCAACACTGAATGGTGGTTTTCGAAGATATATCAACTTGGATAACGCAGCCTCTACCCCGCCACTCAAATCTGTTAAGAAAACTGTTAATGAATTTATGAATTATTACAGCAGTGTCCATCGTGGAACGGGGTACAAAAGCCAACTATCTACACATGCCTATGAATTTTCAAGGGATACCGTCTTAAACTTCTTGGGGGCAGATCCTCAATATCACACCTGCATTTTTGGGAAAAATACAACCGAGGCGATCAACAAGCTGGCCAGGAGATATCCATTCACTGACCAGCGAAACATCGTTCTTTCCAGCGGGATGGAACATCACTCCAATGATCTCCCCTGGCGTTCCGCAGCCAAAGTTGTGCACATCCGTTTGTCAGGGGAAGGAAAGCTTGATGAAACCCATTTCGATGAGATGCTGGAGAAGTATTCCAACCAAGTGGCTATGGTGGCGATTACTGGTGCATCAAATGTGACAGGTTTTATTAATCCATATTATCGCCTGGCGGAAAAAGCACACAGCGTTGGAGCAAAAATAGCTTTGGATTGTGCTCAACTTGCTCATCACCGCAAAATCGATATGCTCCCCATTGAAGATCCTGCCCATATCGACTATGTAACCATCTCCGCTCACAAACTCTATGCTCCCTTCGGTACTGGCGCTCTAGTGGGTTTAAAGGAAACCTTTGAAGAAGGAGACCCGGATGTGACCGGAGGTGGTACTGTCGACATCGTTACCCTCGATAATGTAGTCTGGACGATCCCTCCCGAGCGAGACGAAGCTGGAAGTCCAAATACCATTGGGGCAGTCGCATTAGCAGCTGCGATTCACCAGCTTGAGAAAATTGGAATGGAGGCTGTTGCCGATCATGAAGCAAAGCTAACAGCATACACTCTTGAACGACTGAATCAGATCGAGGGTATCAGTATCTATGGCGATAACAATCCTGACCGAGCAGCGGAACGATTAGGGGTAATCCCATTTAATTTGAAGGATCACTCTCACTTTTTGGTTGCCGCCATTTTAGGCCACGAATATGGGATAGGGATACGCAATGGCTGCTTCTGTGCCCACCCCTATGTTCTCCACTTGCTAAACATCACACAAGAAAAGTCTCGTGAAGTTCGCCAGAATATCATATCTGGGAATCGTTCAGACATGCCTGGTTTCCTCCGAGCATCGTTTGGATTGTACAATTCGTTCAATGAGGTGGACACCTTAATTGATGGATTGAGCCAGATTCAATCCGACAACTTTGAAGGTGAGTATCTCCAAGACCGCGCTTCTGGAGATTATTCCCCCCAGGGATGGGAACCTGACTTTGAGCATTACTTCTCCATCCCCGATCTGATTGATTAGATATTAGCAAGCAAAAACACCTCTCAAAATAACCAACGGGGAGGTGTCTTATGATACCGGTCCAGGCTAATTAGTCTCGCGATTTACAGCGTCCATCACCGCCACAGCTGCCATGTTCACGATATCCCGAACCTCATCTCCGGTTTGCAAAACATGCACTGGAGCACCCATACCCAATAAAATTGGACCAATCGCTTGGGCGTTGCCCAACCGGGCCAGTAATTTATAAGCGATATTGGCAGCCTCCAATGATGGGAAGACGAGCACATTGGCATCCTTTACTTGACTAAAGGGATACCGTTGATCGATGATCTCCGGAACCACTGCGGTATCGGCTTGCATTTCTCCATCTATTGCAAAATCTGGGCATCTTTCTCTGATCAAGTCCACGGCTTTACTGATCTTCGCTGATAAATGATGAGGTGTGCTCCCAAAGTTAGAAAATGAGAGCAGTGCAACACGGGGTTCGAGACCCAATTCACGGGCATAATCTGCGGCCAAGCAGGCAATTTCTGCCAGATCTTCCGCTGACGGATCAATATTAACCGTAGCATCAGTGAATAGGAATACTTTTTTCCCGACAATCATAATATATACGCCAGCTGCCCTGCTAACGTTAGGGTGAGTATGGTGAATTTGCAAAGCAGGACGGATAACCTCTGGATAATCGTACGTCAAACCAGAAACAAACGCGTCAGCATCTTTCATCCTCACCATCATTGGACCAAATACATTCGGTTGACAGACAGATTTCTTCGCGTCCGACCATGCTACCCCCTTTCGTTTGCGAAGTTGGTAAAATGATTCTGCATATTGGTCAATATTGGCGAATTCTTCAGGATAGATGATTTCCAGATCGCTATCAAGACCAAGGGCATTCATCTTTCTTAGGATTTCTTCAGGTCGACCAACAAGAATTGGGATTCCAATACCTTCGTCTTTGATTTGAGCAGCTGCACGGATTATCTTTGGTTCCTCGCCTTCCGCAAATACCACGCGCTTCTTTGTGAGTGTGGATTTCGCTTTATTCATAATGAAATGTCGAATCTGCTGTCCCATCCCTTGCCGGAATGCCAGTTGATCCTTGTATTCATCAAGGTCGACTTCAATTCGTGCAATCCCACTCTGCATAGCCGCTTCAGCAACTGCGGGTGATTCCCAAATCATCACCCGTGGATCTAGAGGTTTAGGAATGATGTAATCTGGACCAAATTTCAAGTTTTCCAAACTATAAGCACTCAGGACGCTATCCGGAACATCTTCTTTGGCCAGCTCAGCCAATGCGTGTGCTGCTGCGAGCTTCATTTCCTCATTGATCGCTTTAGCACGCACGTCCAAGGCACCCCTGAAGATGAAAGGAAATCCGAGGACGTTATTTACCTGGTTTGGAAAATCAGACCTCCCGGTAGCGACAATCGCCTCTGGTCGGGCTTCCTTGGCAAGCTCGTAGTTGATCTCCGGATCAGGATTTGCCATTGCGAAAATGATCGGTCGATCCGCCATCGACTTGACCATTTCTGGTGTAAGCACATTTGCAACTGATAATCCGTAAAACACATCCGCTCCCCGAACTGCATCTGCTAAAGTTCTGGCATCGGTATCCTGAGCAAAACGAAGCTTATATTTGTTCAAGCTATCCTTCCGTTCAGATGTGAGCACACCCTGGCTATCAACTAGGAGAATATTTTCCCGTTTGACTCCTAACCGAACAGCCAATTCCGCACAAGAGATCGCTGATGCACCAGCCCCTGAAATGGCCATCCTAATCTCATCAATTTGCTTGCCCATCAATTCAAGACTATTAAGCAGCCCAGCACTAGCTATGATGGCCGTTCCATGCTGGTCATCATGAAATACAGGTATATCCAACATCGATTTTAAAGTTTCTTCGATGAAGAAACATTCCGGTGCTTTGATATCCTCCAAATTGATCCCACCGAAAGTTGGGGACATTGCTGCCACAACGTTGACGAATTCGTCCGGGTCGTTCGAATCGACCTCAATATCAAAAACATCGATGTCGGAAAATACTTTAAACAACACCCCTTTGCCTTCCATCACTGGTTTGGATGCCAATGCACCCCTATCGCCTAAGCCCAAAATAGCTGAGCCATTGGATATTACCGCAACTAAATTCCCCTTGGATGTAAATTCATATGCCAACTCAGGGTGTTCTTCAATTTCCAGGACTGGATAAGCCACACCAGGTGAATAAGCCAATGATAGATCCCGCTGTGTCGTTAATGGCTTGGTTGGTAGAATGGATATCTTTCCTGGTTTGCCATCCATACGGTGATACTCCAAAGCATCCTCGCGTAAACTGCTCATAATAAAACCTCCATATTAATGGCGTTCAGCCAGATCAACTTTTATCCCTGCTTGATTTCCTATGATTATACTTGGCGAAACATTTTTTCTCAAATAACCTTCTGGTGCACATTCAATTTGCGTAATCGGATGAGAATAATGTATAATAAACAATCTAGGTTCTGATGAATCATCACATCCTAGCTAAATTACAATTTGAATATGATCGATCGGTTAAACAAATCGTAACATTATCAGATTTGGATCATTATAAGAATTATTTTGATTTGTTTGGCCACGGAAACTGCTAAAGAAAATTGATAAAAATACGTTTTGGTGCATACGTTTTACAAATGCAAAAAGATCTATTTATGATCGGTGAATTAAACAACCTCCCAATTGACCATTCCTTGATACATGGGATACTTTATGCTAAAGCTTGTTGTGTTAACCGATTGTTATCTCGAGATTCTTTGCTGATTTAGATTGATGGTCAGCTCTGTCACCAAAACAACAATCTAATTTTTTATCTTAATTATCAGCCGTGGCCTGAAAAGTAGGTCGCGGTTTATTAATTATCTCAATCAAAAGGTAACTGGCATTCGACCGATATTCATATCCAAATATTGAACAATGGCAAAGAAGATTACGAGCCTCAAAGTTCAGAAACGCAATTATCAGCGGTTGAATGTATATCTAGATGGAGATTATGCTTTCGGATTAACACGCTATGTAGCGGCCTGGTTACATGTTGGACAAGAATTAACCGAGGAAAAAATTTCTGAATTATTAAGCAAAGATGCGCAAGAAACCGCATACCAACAGGCGATAAGATTCATAGGTTACCGAATACGAACAACCACAGAAGTTAAAAGGCACCTTAGTAAAAAAGGAATTGAGGAGCAACAAATTATTCAAGTTATTGATCGACTAGAAGAGAATGGTCTGCTGAATGATACAAATTTCGCCCAAATGTGGATTGAAAATCGGAATGAGTTCAGACCTCGCTCACACAGGTTGCTAGCCTCTGAATTAAGAAACAAAGGTATCACATCTGAAATCATTCAAGATACTTTGGAAGATACAACCCCTGAGGAGGATTTAGCATATTTTGCTGCTCAAAAGAGAATAAGAAGATATGAACATCTTGAATGGAGAGAATTTCACCGAAAATTGGGTTCATATCTCGCAGGACGTGGTTTTTCTTACTCCATAATAAAACCCGTGATTGATAAATTGTGGAGCGAGAAAAATCAGGATAGTTAAACAAATATATGGCAGAAATTCTAATCAATTATTACCTAGCAGAGAAAGGTGAATTTCATGAATTTTAGCGACATAATATTTTTGATCATCAGCCTATTGATAGGTATTGCAATTGGCTATATCATCAGGCAACTCATTTACACAAACAAAGTCTCGAAAGATCGGGATGCGGCTGAAAATATTCTCAATGCTGCTAATGAAGAAGCTAGAAATGTTGAATTGCAGGCTAAGGATAAAGCAATCGAAATCCGTCAATCTGCTGAAAATGAAATCAGTCGCCGGCGTTCTGAACTGAGTAAAGAAGAGGACCGGCTGCTCAACCGACGCAATGAAATTGATAACCAATCAGAGAGGAATGAAAAACGCGAACAGGTGCTGAACAAACGCCAGAGTACAATGGATAAACAAACCAATGAATTAGAAAAAATGTACTCCCAAGAAATGGAGGAACTGCAGCGAATATCCCAAATGACCACAGATGAAGCGAGAGAAATGCTTCTTAAAGATGTTGAGAAAGAAGCCCGGTCAGATATGGCAAGAATCATGCGCCAAATTGAGGCCGAAGCTCGCGCTGAAGGTGAAAACCGCGCTCGAAAGCTCGTGGCGAGTGCCATCCAGAGAGTCGCTTCAGAGCACGTTCAAGAAGTAACCACTTCTTTTGTTCCCTTGCCAAACGATGAGATGAAAGGGCGTATCATCGGCAGAAATGGACGAAATATTCATGCTTTCGAACAAGCTGCAGGTGTAGATGTCATCGTAGATGATACGCCGGATGCAATTACAATATCCTGTTTTGACTCGGTTAGACGGGAAGTCGCCCTACGAGCCATGGCAAAGCTCGTTCTTGATGGACGAATACACCCTGCTCACATCGAAAAAATAATTCAAAAAGAACGAGAAGAAGTCGAGCGCATTATCGTGGAAGCAGGTGATCAGGCAGCCTACGATGCTGGTGTACCGGGATTGCATCCTGAAATCTTACGAACCCTTGGGCGATTGAAATTCCGCACCTCCTACGGGCAAAACCAGTTGGATCATGCTGTCGAAACATCCCAGCTGGCTGGAGTGATCGCGGCTGAATTGGATGCTGATGTCGAAGTCGCAAAAACTGGCGCTCTGCTCCATGACCTCGGTAAAGCCATGGACCACAACACAGAAGGCACCCATGCAATGATCGGTGCTGAATTTGCTAAAAGGTATGGGGTACCTAAAAATGTGGTAAACACGATTGCATCACACCATCATGAAGTTGAACAAGAATCGGTGGAATCAGTGATCGTCGAAGCAGCTGATGCTATTTCCGGTGCACGTCCTGGTGCCCGTCGTGAGAATCTCGAACAATACATCAAGCGGGTGCGCGCACTCGAAGAAGTTGCCAATTCGTTTAAGGGCGTCAACCAGAGCTACGCTCTCCAAGCTGGTCGTGAGATCCGCATATTTGTCCGCCCGGAGGATATCGACGATCTTGATTCCATCCGACTGGCACGCGATATCGCAAAGCAGATTGAAGATTCGATGCAGTACCCCGGGCAGATTAAAGTTACTGTCATCCGGGAAACCAGGGCAGTGGATTACGCAAAATAATTCCATTGCACTGAAACCACAACCCTCCTGGTGAATTGCATCCAGGAGGGTTTCGTATAATATTTTCAATTCACTGAATAAATGGATTGAGTTTCCTTTCCTGGCCCACTGTCGATTGTGGTCCGTGGCCACAAAGTATGACGGTTTCATCTGGCAGGCTCATTACTTGGCTAAGTATGCTGTTGATTAAAGTGTTAAAATCTCCACCTGGTAAATCAGTACGGCCGATGCTCCCCTGGAATATGACATCGCCGCAAAATAACACTGCTTCAGCGGCATTGTAAAACATCACATGACCTGGCGTGTGTCCGGGTGCATGAAGAACCTGAAATTTGTTTTCCCCCAAATATAAATCTTGACCATTTGTTAATTCTATCGTCGGTTCCGGTCCTGGTTCTATTTTCATTCCAAAAAAAGCTGCGCCTCCCTGAATTCTCCATAATGGCATATCTTCTGCATGCAGGGCTACAGTAGGAACCGGTTTGCTAGTATCCGCTAACTCTGCAGCTCCACCCATATGGTCGAAATGAGCGTGAGTGAGCCAAATACTAACTATTCGCCAGCCCCTTTTCTCTGCTTCTGAGAAAATCCGTTCTCCCTCATCTGCTGGATCGATGACAACCGCTTCACCAGTGTCACCATCAGCAATTATGTAGGTGTTGGTTAGAACCGGACCTAATGTTAAAGATACTATTGATAACATAACCTGATATTGAATACTCCCGGTAATAAATCCTTAATTTGTGATTTCAATCCTGATTGGTTTTCAGTTGGAAGCAGAGAATTCAAATTTTCTCCATAAAACATTTCAAACAAAGTCCAATTATCCCAGAGATTTACACTGTTTGTCCAGTCCAACTTATCCTGGACACAGAATTCAATTTTCTTGACATGGCTTAACTGGGCAGGATATCTATGCCTATATGCTCGATTCCAATTTTCAATGGCAAAATGATACCACCAACCGTTTGACGATTGTTGGCAGAGGTGACAGGTTTACGATTTACACGAACGACACGTTGATCGGGAAATAAACCCCAGCGATACCCCACCACAACCATATATACCAGCACCCCCGGTTCTACCCGTGGATATAAATGACACCCAGGCGATGGAAAAATATCGCCAGAAAAAAGAAGAGTACGATGATGTGGTGAATCAGATGAGAGCAAATTACCAGGCTAGAGTCGACGCATACTTAAATGCTGATATGGTATTTGAGAAAGGTTTTATATCCTTTGTCGCCGTATCGGAATCAGGTAGAACCGCCTGCCATTTTGACGATGCCTGGTTGTATGATTTCAGCAAGAATTATGAGCCTTACGTGTCCGTTTACTTAGCTTAGAGAAATGCCTATGAGCACGAAAGATTGGAGCGAAAAAACCCTCGCAGGGAGTTATCAAATAGAGCAGCTTTTCCGCCTATCGGGGTATTTTCACTCTTGATTCTTCGGCCCCCTACACAATCGCGTTATGGAAATAGTAATGAACCACAAACACCATTTCCCGACAACATTTTCCTAAATCGTTTTGAAGAGCATGGATTGTTGCACCCTTTCCTTAATATGTAGTCGAGTTCAAGAAAAAGTAGGTTTTCGGTTTTATCAATCTGCTTCTAATTGAATCAATTCTGTTAATCCCAATCTTTACCCGATAACCCTCCTTTGATTTCTCAAAAAACATGTTAAACTGTAGCATCTTTTAAGCAATGGAGGATTTTATGCCATTTCATCCACCCGAGCCATTTCGGATTAAGATGGTTGAACCCATAGAGTTAATCGGTAAAGAAGATCGTCGCTCAGCTCTTGCCCGCTCTGGATACAATTTGTTTGGGTTGCAAGCAGCCGAAATCTTTATTGATCTGCTCACCGATTCAGGTACCGGCGCTATGAGCCAGGAGCAATGGTCAGCAATCATGTTAGGGGATGAATCATATGCCGGTTCTCGATCCTACGGCAGACTCGCGGAAACAATCAGCCAGATTTTTGGTTTTAAACATTTCCTACCTACCCACCAGGGAAGGGCTGCAGAGAATATTCTTTGCGCGCTTCTTCTCGCGGAAAACCAATCGATACCATCAAATACTCATTTCGACACCACCGATGCAAATATCCGGGCGCGGAATGGGGTACCAGTGAATTTAGTCATTGATGCAGCATATGATCCGAAGGAAAAACACCCCTTTAAGGGAAATATGGATTTGAATAAACTGGAAAACTTTATCGCACAAACTGGAGCCGATAATATTCCTTTTGGTATGTTAACTATCACAAATAATGCCGGTGGTGGACAGCCAGTTTCCCTCGAAAACATCCGCTCAGTATCCACCATTTACAAAGCAAATAATATTCCGTTTTTCATTGATGCTTGCAGGTATGCTGAAAACGCATATTTTATTAAATTGCGGGAACCAGGATATGGGGACAAATCCACCTTCGAGATTGCACGAGAGATTTTCTCTTATGCAGATGGCGCAACAATGAGTGCCAAGAAGGACGCACATGTCAATATTGGTGGATTTATTGCGATGAATGATCCAGAATTATATCAACTTGCGGGGAATGAATTAATTCTCCGGGAAGGTTTCTTAACCTATGGCGGATTGGCGGGACGTGATCTGGATGCCATCGCCGTGGGACTCAAAGAAGGTTTGGATGAAAGATATCTCGCTTACCGGTTAGAGCAAACAGCTTATCTGGCGGATAAATTAAGTGAAATGGACATACCTATTTTATTACCCCCAGGTGGTCACGCAGTATATGTCGATTCGAAATCATTCTTGCCACATATCCCACAATCTGAATTTCCTGCACATGCACTTTGTGTAGCATTGTATTTGGAAGGAGGAATTCGATCAATCGAGATCGGTTCTGTTATGTTCGCGCATACCGATCCAAATACTGGAAACACCATTTACCCTCAACTCGAACTTGTCCGTCTAGCAATCCCGCGTCGTGTCTATACGCAAAGCCACCTTGATTACGTTGCCAGTATATTTGTAAATATTGCTGCCAAAAAAGACAGCCTCCGTGGACTAAAAATTTCTTATGCACCAGAGCTGCTCAGGCATTTCACAGCTCGTTTTGAACCTCTATAATATTGCTAGGTAGCAGTAGAAATTCTAATTTAATTAATCAGCAAGCGGGCAGTTTCTCTGTGATTAGGTAAAATTCTTCTATGACTGATCCTAATAATCACGAATTAGTCCACCAATGTGCCTGGTGCGGGCATCCTATTTACGAAGATGAAGAATATTTTGGATTTGGTGCCAAAGCCAGCCAAAATATTGATTTAAATGAAAAAACTGGGGAATTTGTATCACTGACTTTATCGCTGCAAGAAAAAACCGTCTTCGCATTGATTCCTGACAAATCAGGAACTGGAGCTTTAGCAGGACACGATCTGATATTTATTACCTGCAGTGAAGATTGCGCCTTAAACCTAAAAGAAGCCCTTGACCTCGAACGCGATGTTTATCATAATGAAGGGAATTAATCCTCTCATTGAAATCAGTAAATCAAGAATAAATAGTGGGGTGTTTTGGACATAAGTTAAGCCTTTTGGTTAGCTCTTTTCCCCATAGGCCCTTACCGACATTTTATTCCCACAGGTTTTGCAATATTCTAATAGAATTTATTGCTAATAGAAATTTGCACAAAGCCTTCCGAAGAGAAGGTGTCTAATATGCCTCTGGTTAATCCGGGGTTTTACCACGTTTCACTGTGTTCCACAATCGGTCCAATTCATCCAAATTTAGCTTGGCAACATCCTTTCCTTGACTGCGTACTTCTGCTTCCAAGTCTTCAAAGCGCTGACGAAATTTCGCATTTGCTGCCCGAAGAGCGCTTTCTGCGTCAACTTTATACCACCGTGCCAGGTTTACCACTGCGAATAATAAATCCCCAATTTCATCCTCATATTCGTCCGGTGTCTCCGCTTGCTGGATCTCCAATAATTCTTCAGAAATTTTTTCAAAAACGCCTTGGATGTTCGGCCAATCAAAACCAACCCGATTAACTCGCTGCTGGAATGTTTCTGCCTGAACCAGAGCAGGTAGAGCTGAACTAACACCTTTCAATACCCCATTAACTTCTTGATCAATATCGTCACGTTCAGCTAATTTTAATTTCTCCCAATTTTCCAATACAGTTTGCTGGTCTTTTACCTCCAGATCAGAAAATACATGAGGGTGGCGGCGGATTAATTTCTCCTGAATGCCTTGAAGCACGTCGACCATCGAAAATTCCCCATATTCACCTGCTATTTGAGCATGAAGGACTATTTGAAGCAGCAAGTCACCTAATTCCTCTTGTAATGCCGCATGGTCTTCTTCATCGAGAGCTGCGAGCACTTCATAAGTTTCTTCGAGTAAGTACGGGCGTAAGGATAAGTGAGTTTGTTCGCGATCCCATGGACAACCATCCGGTGCACGTAAGTGCGCCACCACCTCTTGAAATCCTTCAAAAGATGAGCTGCTCCCCAATGCGGGTACATACAAAGCGGTTTGCAGACCAATATTATGATTGCGGTCAATTTTATATAACTCCAAGGTCTCGACGGATGCATTCACTGAACCTGCACCATGCACCATCTTGACATGGTGGTTGTCAGGGTAAATAGTCATTAGAGTTAATTTCACATTTGATGCAATCTCAGGAGAATAAATCTGAGCAATTAGTGCTGGTGCACTCGGTGGAAATGGAGGATGATTGGCTATTGCTAATTCCAATCCATCTATTAAGCATGTATGCGGAAACGGATCCATCCCCAGCAATCCATAGGTTGATTCAACGAAGCTCAATCCTTCCACTAATGTAAATGGTATCCCTTCAATATCAGCTCTTCGTGCGATCTCTGGCGATGTCGCCTCAGCGATAAATGGATGACCAGGGACACCATAAAATACGCCAGTTTCTCTTCGACCTAAAGTCAAAATCGAATCAATTATCTTCTCATAAACTTCTTCAAAAGTGATCTCTTCCTCATACAAATGATCAAATGAATGTACTCGCAAATCTGCAGGGAATCCAGATACGGAGGCATGCATCTTCGTCCGCAAAAAAATTTCCGGTATGCTGTTTAGCAGTTCCCACGCTTGGCGGGATAGCAGCAATGGATCGCCCGGTCCCAGACCAATAATAGTTATTCCAGGTTGACTCATAGGCTGGAGTTCCTTTAGCTAGTCAGATCCCATGCTTAGATGTCGAATACCAGCGATTAGTGTGTGAGCCCAAATAATCCATCATCACCATTGGGTAGAAAGTTAATCATAAATACGTGAGAACGTCTTGTGGGTTAGGTTTTCCAATCCCACGAGAACGGACTCACGCATCAATTAGTTGTTTATTGTATATTAGCGCTTCGTGTAAGTTGGGGCTTTACGAGCGCGTTTTAATCCGGGTTTCTTCCGTTCTTTCTCACGTGAATCGCGGGTTAGCAATCCTGCTTTTCGCAATGGTGGTTGATAGTCCGGGATCATTTTGATTAACGCCCGGGCTAATCCAAGTTTGATTGCGTCCGACTGTCCTGTAACCCCACCACCCTTGACAAGCACTGTCACGTCTAGCTGGTTCTTACTTTCACCCGTCGTATCTATAGGCAACAGAATATTTTCTTTATCACCAACACGTGGAAAATAATCTTCAAGTGTTTTTCCATTCACTACAAAATTTCCAGAGCCGCTCATTATTCGGACTCTCGCGGTACTCCTTTTGCGGCGACCGACACCTTCATAATACTGAACTGCCATTATTGCTCCTTATAACGCTACCTGAATGGGATCCTGAGCCTGATGGGGATGATCTGGTCCTGAGTAAATTCTTAGCTTCTTAATCAATTTACGACCATATCGATTATGGGGTATCATCCCCCAAACTGCCTGCCTGATTACCCGATCAGGATGCCTGGCTAATTGATCCCGCAGATTAATTTTTTTCAATCCACCCGGATATCCACTATGGCGGTAATAAAATTTGTCATCTAATTTGTTCCCAGTGACAGTAATAAGTTCTGCATTGACAACAATGACATAATCACCAGTATCCACACCTGGTGTAAAGATTGGCTTATCTTTTCCAAGTAATATCGTTGATATTTGAGTTGCCAGCCGGCCTAAATTCTGACTGTTGGCATCAACTAATTTCCATTCACTTGTGACATCGCCTGATTTTGGTATATACGTTTTTTGCACAGGTATTCTCTCCACTGTAACTTATTCTCATCTTATGATGGAACTAAATTATCTCTGATTATCCAACTTGCTTTGGATATGTTACTTCCTTAAGAACCAATCCTTTTGCTGGTGCAAGGCCCTGGACTAATTCCGCTTGCTCTCCACTGAGCAATCCTTCCAGATCGCTGGGGCTGCGCTTTTCGAGACCTATTTCTACTTGACAATTCACCAGCCGACGAACCATGTGGTATAAAAATGCATTGCCAAGGATTTCGAATAATAAATGATTCTGATCAATCCGCCAGGTGGCGCTGAAGATCTGCCGGATAGTGCTCCCAGCGGATTGTGGCGGAGATCCAAAGGCAGCGAAATCATGTGTGCCAACCAGTTTTGCAGCAGCTTGATCCACCAAATCCAAGGAAATTGGTGGCCAAACCCGCCAGGCATATCTTTCTCTCAGCGGTTGTCGAACTTTATCACAGAATAATCTGTAATGGTAACGCCGAGCTATTGCTGAGAAACGTGGGTGGAACTCCTCACCTACCTGCTCAACCGAGAGGGCTGCAATATCTGCTGGTAAATTAGCATTTAATGCATCTCGTAAATCTTCTGCTGAATGATCCCATTCGTACTTGAAACCGATCACTTGTCCAGAAGCGTGTACACCCGTGTCAGTTCTACCTGCACCAATGATTGACGAATTATTCCATCCAATCATTCGCAAGGCAGACTCAACCGATGCTTGCACTGTGCGACCCTTCGACTGACGCTGAAAACCTAGAAATTCCGTACCATCATACGCCAGGATAACTTTGTAATGTTCCATTTACTCACAGCAGAATACGATCTAATTCCTATCGTTTCCACATAAACAATTGGACCCAATTATTCCTCAATCAGCTCAATAATCACCATCTCAGCCGAGTCACCATACCGTGGTCCAAGTTTCAATATGCGCGTATAGCCCCCAGCTCGATCTTCGTAACGAGGAGCTATATCGTCAAATAACTTCTTAACCATCACTGGATCATCCATGCGAGCGGCTGCTAACCGTCGGGCATGTACCATTTTTGCATCACCGGCTGTGTTACCATGTTTTGCTAACGTAATCAGCCTCTCTGCTTGACCGCGAATTGCCTGAGCCTTGGCCCGCGTTGTGCGAATTCGCTCATGAGTAAATAATTGGTTAACCATGATTCGCCGAAGTGCACGGCGTTGGTCTTTTGAACGGCTTAACCTTTTACCAGCTATTTTATGTCGCATTTCCTACCTACTCCGCCTCACTTTCTTCTTCTTCTTCATCCAGATAGCCTTTTTCACTCATCTTTGATCTAAGTTCATCGAGGCTTTTTTCGCCAAAATTGCGTATTGACATAACAGCTTCATCACCCTTATCTAGCAATTCCAGCACCTCACCCACCGTAGTGATGCCAGTACGCTTGAGCGAATTGAAAACCCGGACGGATAAGTCAAGATTCTCAATTGGGGTTTCAATCATTTCGCTTGTCAACCGGCTGCTTTCTTCTTCTTCATGAGCAATTATGGTAAGCGACTCCTCACTAACACCCGCCAAGTGTCGCAAGTGTTCGATCATTATCTTGGCACCATCGCTAAGCCCATCTTCTGGTCCAACTGTCCCATCAGTCCAAATTTCCAGCACCAGACGATCATAATTCGTGCTTTGACCGACCCTTGCACTACCAGATTCCCAATTAATTCGTCTGATCGGTGTGAAAATTGCATCGATTGGCAGTTCACCTATTGGCAGCCTACCACTTCTCTCATCAGCGGGAGAATATCCTCTTCCCCGCTCAGCTGTCATTTCAATTTCCAAGCTGGTTTCATTCGCATCCACAGTAAATAAATATAGATCAGGATTAACGATCTCCACTTCTGGAGGTGCGATAATGTCTGCAGCAGTCACAATACCCGCGCCGCGCACTTCCAGGTGCAGACGAGCTGTATCTACATCGTACATCTTCATTCGTAATTGCTTGATTTGCAGCATAACGCGAATAACATCCTCGCGAACCCCGGGGATTTCGCTGAATTCGTGCTGAACATCCGCAATTCGGATTGAGGTGACTGCCGCCCCTTCTAAAGATGATAGCAGTACCCGACGAAGGGCGTTCCCCAGTGTAATCCCATATCCGCGTTCAAGTGGGCTGATTGCAAATTTGCCATAATTGCGAGATTCAGCTTCTCTCTCAATCTTTGGCGTCACCATATTTGTTAAACCTATCACGGTTCACCTCATTTGGAAATTCAAACCGTCTCCCCTATTTATAGTTAAGGAGAACAGAATATATAAACCTATCGTTTGTAAAACTCCACGATCAATTGTTCATTGAGATTTCCATCAATCTCTAATCGCTCAGGCAAACGTGTAAGGGATCCTTTTAAGTCTTTCACATCCCTGCTCACCCATTCTGGTGTTGATCTTTCCTCTGCAAATGCAGCTAATTCTTTAAAGAAAGTTCGTTTTCGGGAACCGTCACGCACTGCGATCTCGTCACCAGGAGAAATCAACGTGGAAGGCACATTTGTCCGCCGTCCATTTACATCAAAGTGCCCATGAGTGACTAACAATCGTGCTTGGGCTCGATTCGCAGCAAAACCCAATCGAAATACTACATTGTCCAGTCGCGATTCGAGGATTTGCAGCAGGTTTACACCTGTCAATCCTCTTCGCTTCAGGGAAACGTCATAATATCTTCGAAACTGTCTTTCCAAAACTCCATATGTCCGGCGAGCTTTTTGCTTGGCACGCAATTGGCGGCTGTAATCCGATTCACGTCTCCGCCGGTATTGAAAACCCTTACCATGAATCCCTGGGGGATAGCTCCGTCTTTCATATGAACATTTCGGTGTGAAACAACGTTCACCCTTCAAAAATAACTTCTCACCTTCTCTCCGGCATAATTTGCAAACCGGTCCAGTATATCTAGCCATTCGCTCTTCCTTATTATATTTTGATTTGCTGTTATACGCGTCGTTTTTTAGGTGGACGGCAACCATTATGCGGGACCGGAGTCTTATCCGTGATTGCCGTTACTTTCAACCCAGCTGCCTGCACAGCACGAATTGCAGATTCTCGTCCAGGACCGGGTCCTTTGACGATAATCTCAATTTCCTGGATACCCATTGCTTGGGCAGCTTTGATCGCTTTCTCCGCAGCCAAACGAGCTGCAAAAGGAGTGCTTTTACGAGATCCTTTAAACCCCGCGGAACCCGCGCTTCCCCAAACAACTGTATTTCCTTGTTTATCTGTTATGGTCACAATCGTATTATTAAATGTTGCACTGATATGCACCTGACCAGCAGATAATGTTCTTTTTGTTTTTCTTCCACCTGAACGGCGCGATCGGTCTCCTGTTGCCATAAATCCTCGCTATACTAATCATTATCCTCTCAAAAAGGAAGGTATATTCCTTCCATTGAGGGTTTACTTCTTCTTCGCTCCACGGCGCCGTCCACGTCCAGCTACCGTCTTCTTCGTACCCTTACGGGTGCGCGCATTTGTCCGTGTACGCTGTCCATGAACAGGCAGGTTTCGACGATGTCTTAACCCTCGATAACTACCGATTTCGATCAATCTTTTAATATGCATTTGTACATCACGTCGTAAATCACCTTCAACCTTATAATTTTGATTGATGAATTCACGTAATGTAGCGATTTCAGCATCCGTGAGATCTTTCACTCGAGTATCTGGATTTACTTGAGTCCCTCTCAAGATTTCTCCTGACCTTGTTGGACCGATTCCATATAGATACCTCAATCCAATTTCAACCCGCTTGTTCCGGGGGAGGTCAACGCCTTCAATTCTCGCCATAATTCTCTATCCCTGTCTTTGCTTATGTTTTGGATTTTCACAAATCACGTAAACAACGCCCCGTCGTTTGACAATCTTACACTTCGAACAGCGTTTTTTTACTGATGCAGATACTTTCATTGGCTAATCTCTCCTTGATCTCTACCAGTGAATGTTAATTCACGTTTGGCAAGTAGCCGAAGCTATAATTATACATAACCTAATCTCTTATGTCCAGGTGGCATTACATTGCTGTCAAAATAATCGGATCTTCCTCAGTTACAGCAACCGAATGCTCAAAATGGGCTGTCAAAGAACGGTCTGCTGAGATAACCGTCCACTGATCATCAAGGACACGCGTGCGATGAGTTCCGATCATCACCATGGGTTCAAGAGCTACCGTGATGCCGGGGCGTAACGGGATACCCCGACCACTCACACCAAAGTTCGGCACTAATGGTCCTTCATGCATATTTCGTCCAACCCCATGTCCGGTATACTCACGCGGTACATGAAAATTAAATTCTTCAACATATTTTTGTATCGCTGCGGATACATCGCCAACCCTGTTTCCAGAACGCATTTTCTCGATACCTTTATACAATGCCTTTTCGGTAACCTCTAATAACTGTTGTGCCTGAGCAGAAATTTCTCCCACTCCCATGCTAAATGCAGAATCCGCAACGAACCCATCCAGGATAGTTCCGCAATCAATAGAGACAAGATCTCCTTCTTCTAGTTTCCGCTTCCCAGGTATTCCATGGACCAGTTCCTCATTGACAGATATTGTGAGGGTGGCGGGATATGGATAGGGTCCCGGATAGTTTTTGAAGGCAGGTTTTCCGCCATTTTCACGAATCAATTCTTCAGCAACCACATCCAATTCCTCTGTCGCGATTCCAGGTCGAATCATTTTCCCAACTTCCATTAATACCAAGGCATTAATTCGGCCAGCTTCACGCATTAAATCAATCTCTGGTGGATTCTTGATTACGATAGGTCTATCAGACATTTGCTTCATCCACCTTGTCTATTAGTAATAGCAAATCTTTGGTCACATTCTCGATAGGTTGGTTACCGTCAATCTCAACAAGAATTCCACGATCAAGGTAATACTCTACTAAAGGACGAGTTCGCTCCTCATAAACGCGGATCCTGCGTTTGACGGTCTCTAGCTGATCATCTTCTCTTTGATAAAGATCCGATCCATCGATATCACATTCTCCGGCCACCTGCGGAGGATTGTATTTCTTATGAAATATATGGCCTTGAGCCCGGCAGGTCAATCTCCCTGATAATCGTTCTATCAGATCTTCTTCTGGTACGGAGACATAAGGAACCTGGTTGATTTTGCATCCTGTCACTTCCAATATCTCGTCAAATGCCCTAGCCTGAGCTGAGGTGCGTGGGAACCCATCCAAAATCGCACCCGACTTGCAATCAACTCTTGAAATTCTCTCTCGAATCATCTCAACAGTGACATCATCGGGGACTAATTCCCCAACCTTGATGTACTCATTAGCACGAATTCCTAATTCGGTTTGATTTTTTATGTTCTCCCGGAAGATATCACCGGATGAGATTTGTGGGATTCCCATTTTATCCGCCACAACCTTGGCTTGTGTGCCTTTTCCAGCACCTGGGGGTCCCAGGAAAACGTAAAAATCTCTCACTTAAATCTCCATTATCTGATCAGCAAGGAATCATCATATCCATGCAGCTTGAGTTCTGCCTCAATATTGAAGAAGGTATCCCGAACTACACCGACAACGATTAATAATCCTGCTGATGAAACTAACAGCAATCCTGTACTGGCACCAAATGGCACAATGAGGCCAATTAACCAGGGCAGGATCGCCACCAATCCTAGGAATACAGCCCCAGGAAGGGTAATCCTGCGTAATACCTTGGTGAGATATTTCTGAGTTGGAGCTCCACGACTAACCCCAGGAATCTGGGCACCGCTCTTCTTTAAATTCTCACCGTAATTCTGTTGTGCAAAAAGCACATCTGTATAAAAGAAGGTAAAGCCAACAACCATCAAGAAATACAATACCCAATAAGCATTGCTCGAACCACCAAAAAGTGACTGGATGCTGGCTGAGAGATTAGCTACCCATTCAGTTTGGGAGCCTTGGAAGAAGCTGGCGATGATAGCAGGAAAAGTTAATAGCGCTTGAGCAAAGATGAGTGGAATCATGCCTGCCATATTCACACGCAATGGTAAGGTGCCTTTGACTGGCATCGACATGCGATTCCCAACTCTCCTGCCTGGATACATGACAGGTACATTTCGCTGTCCTTGCTGCACAAATACAATCGCGAAAATCGTGAGCAAGGTAAAAACGATCATGAATGCTAAGCCTATCCATCGATTTTGCTCGTCCGCCATGATACTAGCTAATGTAATAGGTACGCGGGAAACGATACCCGCGAAAATGATCAAGGATAGACCTTGACCGCGAATACCGAATTCAGAAATCAATTCACCTAACCAGATAGCAAACATCGTACCGGCTGTCATACTGGCAACCACAGCGAGAGAAGACAACAAATGGCCGGTTGTTAAACCAAAGTTGTCGAGGATTGGAACACCCCCAGTAAATTGGGTGAATAGGTTAATTTGTCCAATCGCATTCAGCGCAGCCATTGGTACCGCCAGGATATAAGTCCATTTCTCCATCCATTTGCGTCCCTCCCTGGGATCTTCCTCCATCCTTCTCTGCAAGGCAGGGATAATAGGGACCAATAGATTTAGAATAATCTGTGCAGTAATATATGGATAAACTCCCATAGCTAGTACTGAGAAATTTGAGACTGTACCACCTGACAATAAGTCGAGTAGATTAACCAATGTACCGGTCGCTCCCCCACCCTCTATGAGTCCTGCAATCGCTGCTTTATTAACGCCAGGTACAGGCACATGTGCCGCAAATCGATAGATTGCTAATAATCCGATAGTAATGAGCAACCTTGTCCTGATGTCTTTGGCAGTCCACAGATAGCGCCATGCTGAACGCTTCATATTTCGGCTCCTTATTCGCCATCCTGCTTGGAAATAATTTCCACACTACCACCAGCTGACTCAATCTTTGAACGTGCACCTTTTGTAATCCGGTGGATACTGACATTTAATGCGACTTTTACTTCCCCATCTCCCAGCAGAACAACAGGTTTCCGATGATCATGCACCAATCCAGCAGCAACTAGGGTTTCAGGGTTTACTTCGCTCCCGGTCTTAAATTCTTTAAGCTGGCCAACATTAACTTCATGGTAGTTTACCCGGTTGATGGGTGTAAAGCCTTTACCACGCATGAAAGGTAGTCGGCGGAAGAATGGCAGGTTGCCACCCTGATGGTATAAGCGAGTACCTCCACCTGCACGCGCGCCTTGACCTTTGACACCGCGTCCGGCTGTCTTCCCTTGACCAGCTGCAATACCTCGACCTACTCTCTTTCGCTCTTTCTTAGCCCCTTTTGTGGGTTTCAAATCATGTAATTGCATTTGTGATCCTATTCTTCTACATAAAGCAGGTGGCTTACCTTGGCCACCATACCGCGAAAAGTTGGGGAGTCCTTATGCTCCACGGTCTGATTCATTTTCCGTAAACCTAAAGCTCTCACAGTACGTTTTTGGGAAATTTCATACCCAATAGGACTCTTGACCAGTGTAACCCGAACAAGCTTCTCAGTCTTCTTCTTCCCCGTAGTCTTTCTTTTGGTTTTAGGTTCCGAATCAGGCATTTTGCTTCCTTCTCTCCCAGAAAGGAGTAACATCTTTTACTGATTTTCCACGCAATCTGGCCACTTCTTCAGGAGATCTTAATTGATCGAGCGCGTCCATGGTTGCATAAACAACATTAAGGACATTACTACTTCCGAGTGATTTGGTTAATATATCTGATACTCCGGCAGCTTCTAAAACGGCGCGCACGCCACCACCAGCGATTACTCCCGTACCAGGTGAGGCGGGTTTCAGCAGCACCCTGGCTCCAGAGACGCGTCCAATCACCTCGTGAGGGATGGTTGATCCAAAAAGGGAAATTCTACGCATCTCTTTTCGGGCTCGCTCCGATGCTTTACGCATGGCATCAGGCACGGTATTCGCTTTTCCAATACCAACGCCGACTTTACCGCGATTGTCGCCAACCACAATAGTCACCCGGAACGAAAACCGGCGACCTCCTTTGACGACTTTTGCTACTCGAGCTATCTCGATCATACGTTCATCGAATTCTTGTTCGAATTCAGTGGATTTGAAATCTGGCATAATTTTCTCCTATTCGTCTTGCTAAAACCGCAAGCCGCCATCTCGAGCGCCATCAGCAAGCGCCTTTACGCGACCGATATAACGATATCCTGATCTATCAAAAACCACCTGTTCAATTCCAGCAGATTTGGCTCGTTTAGCCAGTTCCTGTCCGACCTTTTTTGCTTGTTCGGTTTTGGTCTTTCCAGGAAATTCATTGCGGAGCTCGTGGTCAATTGTTGAAGCAGATACCATCGTGATCCCAGCTTCGTCATCTATCACCTGGGCATATATCTCTGATAAGCTACGAAATACATTTAAGCGCGGTTTATCTGGCGTGCCATAAATACGTTTTCGAACCCGTAAATGTCTACGCTGACGCGCTTTTGAACGAGTTATTTTTTTTCCCATACTTTTACACCTTACCTGCTTTACCCGCCTTACGACGGATACGCTCATCTAAGTATTTTATTCCCTTCCCTTTATAGGGTTCCGGGGGTCTGACCTTGCGGATATCCGCCGCGACATGTCCAACCACTTGTTTATCGTAACCTTTAACGATGATCCTGCGTGTTCGTTCGTCAACTTCAAACTCAATTCCTTCCGGTGGTTCAACTATCACTGGATGGGAAAACCCAACATTTAATACCAAATTCTTATCTTCTATGCCCGCTCGATAACCTACCCCATTGACCTCTAACTCTTTAGAAAAACCAGAGCTAACGCCAACAACCATATTATTGATCAGAGCCCTTGTCATTCCGTGAAAAGCGCGGTGAGTTGGTTCATCAGTAGGCCGCTTGACGGTGACTTCGCCTTGATCGAGTTTTATGTCCATTGCGGCGGGAAAGGTGTGCTGAAGTTCACCTTTTGGTCCTTTGACTTGGACGTGTGAGCCTTTGATTTTTACATCAACACCATCTGGTACGACAACAGGCATTAATCCGATTCTTGACACGATAATCCTCCTTACCAAACCTTACATAGGATTTCGCCGCCAATCCCCAGTTGGCGTGCTCGTTGGCCAGTCATTACACCTTTTGGTGTGCTGAGGATTGAAACTCCCATGCCAGATAATACCCAGGGAATATCACGCTTCCCTGAATATACCCTTCTTCCGGGTGTGCTAACTCGCTCCAATCCAGTGATTACTGGGCGTCTGAAACGCCGCTCGCCTTCATAACGGAGGCGTAACCGTAAAATTTTATGACTCGGACTTTCGCCATTAACTACCTCATACCCAGCGATATATCCTTCTTCTTTGAGAATTCGAGCGATTTCAGCCTTTAGCTTGGAGCTTGGCATGGCTACAGTTGGATGCCCAACTCCCATCGCATTCCGAACCCGAGTCAACATATCCGCTACAGGATCAGTCATACTCATACTAATACTCCTCTGCTTTCTTACCAGGAAGACTTAACAACACCTGGGATTTGTCCTTCCAGCGCCAATTCCCGAAAACAAATCCGGCAAAGACCAAACCGCCGCATATAACCACGTGGTCGTCCGCAAATGGAACAGCGATTACGGACACGAGTGGGATATTTTCGTCTCTGTTCGCGTATAACTATGCTTGTTTTCGCCATCTAATTTCCTTCCTTCCTGAAGGGCATACCGAGTAGATCTAATAATTGGGAGCCAGCTTCATCGGTCTTTGCAGTGGTCACTATCGTAACTTCCATTCCTCGTACCTTATCTATCGTGTCGAAATCGACCTCTGGAAAAACCAATTGTTCTCGAAGTCCAAGTGTGTAATTTCCACGTCCATCAAAGGAATTTAAGGATACTCCACGAAAATCTCGCACTCTTGGCATAGCAACATTGATCAAACGGTCAATAAATGACCACATTCGATCACGACGCAAGGTAACTTTGACGCCAATTGAACGGCCCTCTCTTAGCTTAAAGTTTGCAATACTCTTCTTCGCCTTGGTGATAATCGGCTTCTGACCTGTGATGATGGTGATATCTGCTACTGCACCATCTAGAGCTTTTGCATTTTCCAGAGCTTCACCAACTCCAATATTAACAACCACTTTCTCAATTCGCGGCACATCCATGATGTTGTCTAGATTTAATGATTTCATCAATGTCGGTGTAATTTCATCCTGATAACGTTCTTTTAAGTAATGAGCCATTTTAATTATCTCCTGATCGGATTGTTAATCGATCAATGCCTCACAATGTTTACATACCCTTCGGGCGGATCCATCTTCTCGCTGAATTGCAACTCGAGTTGCCTCATCACATTTTGGACAAACCAGCATCACATTCGAGATATGAATTGATCCTTCAAACTCAATAATCCCTGGTGAAATTGTTCTGCCTTGAGTTTGTACTTGGCGTTGGTGTTTTTTACGCATATTGACACCCTGGGCAACGAGACGATTATCCTTCGGCATGACGCGAATCACTTCGCCTCTTCTGCCTTTATCTATCTCTCTTCCGCTAATTACCTCTATGGTGTCACCTTTTTTAATCTTCATTTTCACTTTAATCGCTCCTCGGAGATCAAATGATTGTTAAAGTACCTCGGGGGCTAAAGAAACGATCTTCATATATCCCTTCTCGCGTAATTCCCGTGCAACGGGTCCAAAGATACGTGTACCCCTTGGATTTCGACCATCAGTATCTAAGATAACGGCTGCATTATCATCGAACTTGATATACGAGCCATCTTCCCGCCGCCACCCTTTTGCGGTCCTAACAATCACTGCTTTGACGATATCACTCTTGCTTACGCCGCCATGCGGCGTTGCGCTTTTTACAGTACCAACGACCACATCTCCAATGGATCCATAACGGCGGGAGGACCCACCGAGGACATTAATCACTAAAATTTCTCGGGCACCGGAATTATCCGCCACCTTCAATCGACTTTCATGTTGAATCATTCTGACGCCTCCAATTCAACTTCCTCAGTGACCATCTCGCGGTGCAGAATCTCTTCAACCACCCAATGTTTTCTCTTTGAGATGGGGCGGCTTTCCACTATTTTTACCTGGTCTCCAATTTCACAATCGAGTTCATCATGAGCCATAATTGCCTTTTTACTATGGACAACCTTTTTATATAACGGATGACGATAAGTACGGGTGATCACCACCATTACAGATTTATCCATCTTATTGCTCGTCACAACACCGGTTAATCGACGACGGTTGTTCATGCTTCACCTTCCAATTCTTCTTCCTCCTGCCGCTCATTGAGGATCGTATAATATCTTGCGATCACTTTCCTGGTATAGCTAAGGCGGGTATGATCGGTTAATTCTCCAGTCGTCAATTGGAAACGTAACCTCATTAATTCTTCCTTGGTGTCTTCCAAGTTCGATAAAATCTCGGAGTTGGATAAGTCTCTGATCTCTGACGCTTTCATCCTTCACTCCCTTTAACACCATAACGAGTAACTATTTTTGTTTTTATCGGCAATTTATATGATGCAAGACGGAGTGCTTCTCGAGCGGTTTCCTCTGGCAAGCCACCTCCAACTTCAAACATCATTCGCCCTGGTTTGACAACAGCCGCCCAGTATTCCACATTCCCCTTTCCCTTACCCATTCTCGTCTCAGCTGCTCTTTTCGTAATAGGTTTATCTGGAAATATCCTGATCCAAACTTTCCCACGTCTCTTTAGAGAGCGCACGATCGCTCTTCGAGCAGCCTCAATTTGACGGGCTGAGATCCAGGCTGGTTCTAAAGCCATTAATCCCAAGTCACCAAAATGGACTTCATTGCCGCGCTGGGCTTGGCCGCGCATTCGTCCACGCATCTGTTTCCTGTACTTTACACGCTTCGGCATTAACATAATTACTACCTCTTCACTAAGACAATATCAGCAAGTGGAGGATCAAAATTCTCCGAGGAGATGATCACTCACTCACATATACTCCTTCTGTTGACTCAACGAACTCTTCCAGCTCGGGCAAGACAATACCCTTATAAATCCAAACTTTAACTCCGATCCGTCCGTAAGTGGTTAAAGCCTCTGCTTTTGCAAAATCGATATCCGCACGCAACGTCTGTCGAGGAACCTGCCCTTCACGCATATGGATCGTCCGTGCCATTTCGGCACCGCTCAGTCGACCTGCGACCTCTATTCGGATACCCTGTGCTCCTTGACGCATTGACTGTTGAATCGCACGCTTCATTGCGCGCTGATAACTTATCCTGCGGTTTAATTGATCAGCTATATTCGCCGCCACCAGGAAAGCATCCAGATCGGGATCTTTTATCTCTTTAATATCAAGGTCAATCTTCTTTCCAACAAAAACTTCCAAACTTGTCCTCAATTTCTTAACGTTCTCGCCTTTTCGCCCGATCAAAATACCAGGTTTGGCGGTATGAACTGTTATTTTTACCTTGCCAGGGAAGCGTTCGATCTCGATCCGAGAGACACCTGCTCTTTGGGTTTCTTCACGAATCATCTTCCGCAATTCAATATCCTGGCGAAGCTGATCAACGTATTCCTGACCTTCTGCAAACCAGCGACCTTCCCAAGTTTTATTGATCTTCAAACGAAATCCAATCGGATGTACTTTACGACCCATTTTGACTCCTCTCGAGCTTAAACGCTGATCTGCAAACGGTTATGATTCTTGCCATCATTATTATTCCCTTTCACGTAGAACAACAGTAATATGAGAAGCTCTCCGAATGATGGGTTTAAACCGACCACGAGCTCCAAACCTCCGCCAGCGTCGAGATGGTGCTACATTAGCATAGATTTGATAAATAAATAAGTCATCACGACTTACGCCAAAATTTTCTTCCGCGTTTGCCATTGCAGAGGCAAGCACTTTCGAAACAGGTTGAGCAGCACCATTTTGCACAAACCTTAACATATCAAGTGCATCCGTAATATCCTTTCCCCGTACCAGGTCAATTACCAACCGGACCTTCTGCGGAGAGTAAGAGATATAATTCGCATGCGCACGAATATCATCAGCCATCGATTATCTCCTAATTTTGCGCTCAACCAAGTGACCGCGAAAGGTACGCGTGGGGGCGAATTCACCGAGCTTATGACCGACCATGTTCTCTGTGATATAAATCGGAACATGGCGTCGCCCATCATGGACCGCGACGGTGTGTCCAACCATTTGAGGGAAAATGCTGCTTGCACGGCTCCAAGTGCGGATAACTTTCTTTTCATTGCGCTCGTTCATTAACTCAATTTTCTTGAGCAATTTCGGGTCAATATATGGTCCCTTCTTCAACGATCGTCCCATAATTTATTCTCCATCATTCCTAAAAGATTTATTCGCTGGACCACGATGTGGTTGGAATAAAATCATAAACATAATCTGGTTAATTAATGTCTCTTTTTCCCGCGGTGACGAACAATATACTTCTCAGTACTTTTATTGCGGCGCGTTTTCTTGCCTAAGGTAGGTTTTCCCCAAGGACTTTTCGGTCCCGGTAGACCAATCGGTTGACGACCTTCACCACCACCGTGGGGATGGTCGCGTGGGCTCATTGCAGAACCGCGCACGGTTGGGCGAATGCCCATATGCCTCTTTCTGCCTGCTTTTCCAAGTTTGATATTACTGTTATCCAGGTTACCAATTTGACCAATAGTTGCATAGCATGTTTGCCTGATCAAACGAACCTCACCTGATGGCAATCGAACCTGGGCATATTCGCCTTCTTTTGCGAGCAACTGCGCAGATCCTCCTGCAGCCCGAACCAGCTGTCCACCACGTCCTTCTTTTAATTCAATATTATGAACCAACGTACCTACAGGAATATTTGCGATTGGCAAACTGTTCCCAGGACGGATTTCCGATTTCGGACCGGATTGAACAATATCACCAACCCTTAAATCCAAGGGTGCGATGATATAGCTTTTCTCACCATCCACATAATACAGTAAGGCAATCCGGGCAGTCCGGTTTGGATCGTACTCAATGGCAGCAACATTTGCCGGGATACCAAGTTTTCTCCGCTTGAAATCAACTTGCCGGATATGCCGGCGATGTCCACCTCCACGATGGCGAACGGTGATCCTGCCATACATATTCCTTCCGCTGGTCCGTTTCTTAGGTATAACCAAAGAACGTTCAGGCTTGGATTTTGTGATTTCCTCAAAGGTAAAGCCAGTCATGCCCCGTAAACTCGGGGTAACTGGTTTATATTTCTTGACTGCCATTAGCGTACTCCTTCAAATACGTCGATGGTCTCACCAGGCTCGAGGGTGATAATGGCTTTCTTGTACGCACTTCGCCTAACTTTCACCCGACGATTTCGCCAGCGACGACTTCTTTTCGCTGGAACATTGATAATGTTTACCCGGGCCACATCTACATCAAATACTGTCTCTACTGCCGCTTTTACCATCTGTTTTGTGGCATCAAGGCTGACTTCAAAAACGTACTGATTTAAGTCACCAGCTTGGTAATTCGATTTCTCAGTGATGATTGGTCGCCGGAGAATATCGTAAATGGTTGTCATCTTCGTTTCTCCTTATCCTAAGTACGATTCGAGAACGTCCAGAGCAGCTAAGGGAATAATCACCATATCATATCCAAGCAAATCTCGAATATTCATGTAATTTGCCATAAGTAACTTTAAGTCTGGTAAATTATTTGCGGCTTTATTCATCTTCTCTGAATTCCCATCCTTTTCAGGGATAAGCAATAAAGCGCTGGCATCTCCGACCAGTGTATTCATAATCTGAGCCATTTCTTTGGTTCTCGGTTCAGAAATGGTGAATTCATCCAGGATGATGATTTCTTGGTCTGAAGCCTTGACGGATAACGCAGATCGAAGTGCCGCCCGCCGCATCTTGCGTGGCATTTTCTGACTGTAATCACGTGGCCTGGGAGTATGCACTCTCCCTCCACCTACCCACTGTGGAGCGCGGATAGAACCTTGGCGAGCACGACCAGTGCCTTTTTGGCGCCATGGTTTTCTACCACCACCCGATACCTCACCGCGCGATTTCGTTTTATGAGTGCCCAACCGGGCATTTGCCATTTGCCTGACATATGCTTGATGCATCAGGCTGGTATTGATTGGGGCTTCAAATATTGCGGCTGGTAATTCAACCGACTTTACTTTCTTACCCTCGATATTTACAACATCAACTTTCATGGTCATCTCGCTCCAATTACCGTTTGCGCGCTTCTTTGATCATAACGATACCACCCTTGGGACCGGGAATCGCACCCCGAAGGCCAAGCAAATTTCGCTCAGCGTCCACATATTCAACACGTAAATTTTGAATCGTTACGCGCTCGAATCCCATATGACCTGGCATACGCTTCCCTTTGAAGACACGTCCTGGTGTAGTCCCCATACCGATCGATCCTGTCGCTCGTTGTCGATCTGACTGACCATGTGTCTTCGGTCCCCCTCGGAAACCATGGCGCTTCACTGCCCCTTGAAAGCCTTTACCTTTGCTGGTGCCAACCACATCCACTTGGTCACCAACAGAAAAAACTTCCCCAACCTCTAATTTATCTCCTTCACTAACCTCTGAATCCTTGACTCGGAATTCACGTAGAAATCTAAGAGGTGGTAATTCACTGGTCTTCAAATGTCCCAATTGTCCACCGGTTAGATGCTTAGGTTTCACTTCTTCGAAACCCAGTTGGACAGCATTGTACCCATCTCTCTCGGGTTGGCGAACTTGGGTAACATAGCAAGGCCCAGCTTCAATGAGTGTTATTGGGACCGCCCGTCCACTCTCATCGAAAATCTGGGTCATACCGATTTTCTTTCCAATAAGCCCTTTCATCATCTCAATTTTCTCCTAATTACAATTTTTAGGGACTGTTAGCATGGGCTTGGCTACATCATCCCTTGGTCAACGCAGTCAATCAATCTGTCGAAAATTTAATATTTTTGTTTTCCGTACAGAATTGTTCTTACGCTGCCAGAAATTCTTCACTTAACCGGATCCGTTTTCGTTATCCTTTAATCAAATACTTCGCTGGATTTTCCTGTACTCTGTCAGCTAAATCTTGATTTCAATATCGACACCTGCAGGTAAATTCAACCGCATCAGCATATCGATCGTCTTTGAATCTGGATCAAGGACATCAATCAACCGATTGTGCGTGCGGATCTCAAAGTGCTCGTGTGAATCCTTATCGATAAAAGTTGATCGACGTACTGTGAATTTCTCAATCTTTGTCGGCAATGGAACAGGACCGACGACACGTGCTCCAGTCCGCTCTGCTGTATCTACGATGCGTTTCGCAGACTGGTCAAGGACACGATGATCATAGGCTTTCAAGCGGATCCGAATTTTCTGCTTGGCCATATTTCTCCTATTTAATGATCTCAGTGATCACGCCTGCGCCGACGGTGAGACCGCCTTCACGAATGGCGAACTTGGAGCCCTGCTCTAAAGCCACTGGCACGATCAACTCCACTTCCAGGTTTACGTTATCCCCGGGCATCACCATCTCTACCCCTTCGGGCAGTTGGACGGTTCCGGTCACATCCAAGGTGCGGACGAAGAACTGTGGGCGGTAGCCGCTGAAGAACGCTTTGTGCCTTCCACCTTCATCCCGCTTCAACACGTACACTTCGC
>JALHTN010000594.1 GCA_022865865.1 Anaerolineales bacterium | reverse complement strand
GCCACCACCTTATAAAAGGGATAGCGTAACGAAAGAGAAGAATACCCAGGTATTACAGCTGTACATTTTCCCGTGTATTCGATTTCGGATATCTCGTTATGAACCTAATCAATAAACTCACACCCGAAATGGTCAAAAATAGTGCTGCAGAATATACAAATGAAATACTCGATATATTCACCAAATTAATCATTACGAATCCCAGGAATGAGAATCCCGCATACAAATAATACCGGTGACCTCCCCGAGTTATTAAACCGAAAATGCATAGGATCACCGCAATTGAAAAACTGAGTATTGTGACACCGTTTTCTGGAAGCCAGTTTAATGAGGAACCTGTGTCGAAGATCCAGAATGCTGCCGCACCCGTGATCAAACTCAAACATATGAAAACAAAGCCGAATCTGGCCAATTTCGACAGATTCACTAGCTGCCTATCTTGAATCGAAAAATAAACCATTCTAGGTCTTGTGATTACCTCTTTTCCTGCCATAATCACTAAGAAATATGCCAGCATTATGAAACCGATAAACCAAATCGGATGACTCAAAGAGATGGTCAATCTGATTCCCAGCAGTGAGAGACCAAAACATATATCCCACAAACCATCTTCACTGATCAACCAGGTTTCCTTCGAACGCAACTCAGAATCGATGTCCATTAAATACTCCACACAAACGGGAATAACCTTATATATCATAGCAAATTTTCAATTCGTTTACACGAGCCGGAAGAATGGTCTCAACCCCTACTAGAGAGGGGTATTATGAAATTCCCCCATTAAAATAATCCCTTTATTCTCAAATAATCTTAAGCAATAATACCGTAGCGATTGTCAGATATATTAAATACCCAAGGGTGTCTGTCAAGGTGGATACTAAAACTGGGGATGCCAATGCAGGATCCAATTTAATCACTGACATGCCCAATGGAACAAGTACACCAGCGAAGCCAGCTGCGATCAAATTTAGAAAAGTTGATATCCCAACGACCAACCCTAATATTGGCGAGCCTTTCCAAAGAAGGGCAATTACTGCTATGAGTGTACCCAATACAATACCATTAGCCAACCCGATGAGGACTTCTCGAGTTATCGTAGAAATTCCATCTCGAGGATTTACCTCACCCAAAGCTAATCCTCGGACCGTTACAGTCAACGTTTGAGTTCCCGCACTTCCACTTACGCCAGCAACGATTGGAAAAAAAACTGCTAAAACTGCTAATTGGGCGATTGTCTCTTCAAATAGACTTAGTACTAATGCTGATAACAAAGCGGTTCCCATATTCAAAACCAGCCAAGGTAACCTAGCTCTCAATGCAGTCTGGGGTGCTACAGTTGTTGAGACGCGTTCGTTAGGAACACCACCCAATCGATAGATATCCTCGGACTCCTCTTCCTCGAGCACAGCGACCATGTCATCGTGGGTGATCACCCCGAGAAGGTGGTAATTTGGATCAACGACTGGTAATGCAAGCAAATCGTATCGAGCCATCATTCGCGCGGTAACTTCCTGTTCTGCGTCAGCGAAAACTGAGATAACTTCAGGATTCATGATCTCTACAATACAAGTTTCTGGTGAAGCAACCACAATTTTCAGCAATGAAACAACACCCACCAATCTCATTTCATCGTCTACAACATATAAATAATACGCGATCTCGGTTTCCGGTATTGTTGCTCGCAAATGAGCAACAGCTTCTTGAACTGATATATCTTTGTGCAGGACAACCTCGACCGAGGTCATCAAACCCCCAGCAGTGTCATCATTATGTTCGAGCAGCGGTCGAATTTCTTCAGCATCCTCGATCGAGGAAAGCGTCACGGCAGCTTTATCGGGTGCCATATCCCCCAGCAAATCTGCTGCTTCATCTGGTTCCATCTCGTTTACGATCCGAGAAAGATCATCTGGTTGCAAGCGTCCAGCAACCTCAATCGCATCCTCGTCCCTTAATTCCTCGAGAATATCAGCTGAATCTTCAGATTTTAATCGCGGAAGCAGCTCAGATTGGTTGTCTTTTGAAAGTTCTTCGAATATATCAGCTTGATCTGGTGGACGTAAAGCTTCAACTAAATTTACCGCACGGTCCCAATCTTCTGCGGTTAAGGCTTCACGTACCTCATCCAGAAGAACGTTGATGTTAGTAATGTCAACCACGAGAAATCCTCCAGCACGTTGCTGCCAATTTCTTTAAAACCTAGAATGCTAATATTCAACGATTTTAGGTAATTCTCTTGCCTTTTCAACCGTATAAATTGCTTCTGCAGGTAGGGTAGCAATGCCATTAAAATTTGAAGAATTGACATATGCGGTCACCTGCGCATGTAATTCTTCTGGCTCAAGATCTGCCATTTTCTCGATCGTATCTATACCCACCTCATAGTATAACCTAGCCCGAATACCCTTCACACCAGGTATCCGCGCCAGATCTGATAATTTCACAAATTCTATGATCGATGGGAGGGGTATTCCAGTATGGTCAGCAAGCACAACGCGATCAATATTGGTAGCACCAG
>JALHTN010000593.1 GCA_022865865.1 Anaerolineales bacterium | reverse complement strand
GCAAATCCACCAATGCGGGTTAGCTTCAATCGCCCATTGGGTTTGATCTCCTTGACCATTGCTCCCAATGTATCAGCATGAGCAGTGAGACCACGTGGAGAGTCTTGCGCGGCTCCATCCCAGGTAGCTACCAGGGCTCCTTTGCGGGTTAGAGAAGTTGACAAAAATAAGAAATCTTTCATCGCTTGGTCAACAACCTCAATTGCCTTCCCGGCGTAACCTGTAGGGCTGGGAGTGTTCAGCAAATTTACTAATAGATTCAGCAGATACTCCGTATCTATTGATGGAAGCTCGCTCATATTGGCTCCTTATTGCTTGGCTGGATGGATATTCTCAACCCCATTGATATGGTTGGTAATCACCGGCATATTCGGTGTTCCGGATTTTCGGGTTCATGGTTTAATTGATAGGTTTTGGAAGGCACAAAACCCGAAGATTCGGCTAAAAATGATGCCTAGCAAGAAAATTATACCCTTTGAATCTATCGCAGACAACGCAAATACCTGAGCCAGAGTTCTAAATTTACCTTAACTTATCAAATCATCGTTTACGGTATAATCGGCAGCATGGAAAGCCTCAATCAGGATGAAACACAACAGATGCAGCAGGGTGATGAGACCCAACCATCTGACAACACAGCTGAGCAAGCCGACACCGGGGAGGTTCTTGGAAATGAACCACCCACTGAAGAGGTGGTCGGGAAATCAAAGCGTTCCCTATCCTGGCCTTTGCTAATCATCATCAGCCTGACAGCTCTCCTGTTAATCGCTACCGCGAGCGCGGTTGGCGGTTACCTGTCTGGGATCAATGAGCGAACGAATTTTGAGGTAACTCAAGTCGCCCAGCAGGTTGAAGAACAATTTCAATTAGGCCTCCAGGATATAGAAGCCAAACACTATGAACTTGCCCGCCAGCGATTCGAGTATGTTATCAAACTCGATCCGAACTATCCAGGTGTCACCGAACAACTCGCTCTGGTTTTGCTTGAAATTAATACCACAGCCACTCCAACACAGGTCGCTACTCCTACTTTAACGCCCACACCCGATATGCGCGGTGCTGGTGAGCTGTTCTCACAATCTCAATTATTATTAGTGGACGGGAAGTGGACGGAAGCCATCGACACTCTGCTCAAGCTGCGCAAAGATGAGCCTGAGTATCAAACCATTAAGGTCGATTCGATGTTGTATGTTGCCTTGCGAAACCGGGGTGTTGACCGCATCCTGCGCGAAGGTGATTTGGAGGGCGGTACGTACGATTTAGCTCTGGCTGAAAAATTTGGCCCATTGGATGTTGAGGCAAACAATATGCGCACCTGGGCGGACCTTTATAAGACCGGTGCTAGCTTCTGGGGTTTGGATTGGGGTCAATCCGCCTACTATTTCGGGCAGATTATTATTGTTGCACCGAATTTGCGGGACAATACAAACATGACCGCGGCGGAGCGTTTCCGCATCGCAACCATCAAGTATGGGGATATTCTCGCGGCTACTAAGGAATGGTGCCTTGCACAAGCACAGTATGAAGCAGCATTCTCTCTGGGAGCAGATCCTTCCATTGAACCAACTGCCTCCTGGGTAACCCAGAGATGCACCAATTCTAAGAATAAAACAGAAAATACCCAGCCACCCCCACCACTTGAGAGCACTCCAACGCAAGAGGCTGCCCCAACCGAGAGTGCCCCCCCTACGGAGCCCCCTGCGACACAAGCTCCTCCGACAGAAGCACCTCCAACGGAAGCACCCCCTACAGCAGGATCAACACCTGAACCAACCCAGGAACCCACTCAGACTCCAACACCATGATCGCTTTGGGGGAAACCACCCCTTATTGGGCACTCAGCCTTGCTTTCTGGCTGCATTTGCTGGCGACAGTTGCCTGGATCGGCGGGTTGGTCGCTTTGGTGATTCTGGTATTACCAGCGGCGAGAAAAAGTTTAGAACCCGAAACTTATGCCCGCTTTCTTGAGCAGCTTCAGCACCGTTTGGACCCTCTCGGTTGGCTGAGTCTGGCTGTACTCCTGGCAACCGGTTTATTCCAAATGAGTGCTAATCCAAATTACGCGGGTTTCTTAAGTATTTCCAATCGTTGGGCAGCGTCAATGCTGCTAAAACACATCCTGTTCATCGGCATGATTGGCGTTAGCGCATACCTGACTTGGGGAATTCTTCCAGCTCTACGCCGCATCGCGTTAATGCGGGTCAAAGGTATAGATGCACAAGCTGCAGAGAAACTTCTAAACCGGGAAACGCAATTGCTGCGCATCAATCTTGTCCTAGGTGTTTTGATACTTGGTCTCACAGCCCTGGCACGCGCCGCATAGATCCAGATTTAGACCTAAGGTTTTGGCGATTTGAAGAAGATATAGGGTTCACTTGGGTAATAATGGTAAAAATCACGCTCTGGAAATTCGCTGCGCAGAGCCTCATCTGATTGCTGGTTGCGGCTGAAGATAAAAATGAAGGGGGATTCCAAATCTGGAGTCTGCAAATCGAGCAATACACCATACTCCATCCAGTTCTTTGGATGCACAACAATAAGAGCGGGGGTAAGCTCAAGGGCTTGTTCACTCAGAAATGGTTGCAGGTCCGATCGGTCCATGCCATACAATCCGCGCAGGTTAGATAATCTCAGAGGTGTGTAATAGTAAATATTTCCGACCACCAGGATGGACACCAGGGCTGTAACCAGCAAGGGACGAAAGCGCATCCAACCTGTGTATGTCCGCCAAGATTCACCCGCAGCTATCGGCCAGCCAGCCAACCAGGCAATGCCTGCCCCAGAAAGCATCGTCAAACTGAATAATCCTTCAAAATAGTAGCGCGGCCCAAAAATCCAAGCCCCCACCCAATAGGCTGAATAAAATATCACCAGGCTTGGGAACACTATACTAACCAGAAGCCCGCGCCAATTGCGTCGTAAGATCACCGCCAACAACCCAATCGGCAGAAATACCCACGAGTATTTTGGCCAGCCGAACAAATCACTATATCCTACTCGTAAACTAAACCGGGTGTTGATTCTGGCTAAATTAAAGCTGTGTCCATTCTCCGTCACCCCATAACCTGGACCGAAACCAAACTTGTCATATTCCCACCAGAGAGTATAAGGGTTTTGCAATGCATCCCCGGTTACTGCATATTGCCACAGGAAGATCAGCGCGCCAATCCCAAGAGCCAAACCACCGATTGCCACCACCTGACGGCGGGTGTGCCAATCTTTTCGAATTAGTAAATAAAACCCATGAATGGCAAATGGGAAAGCGACCGCTAGTGCGGTAAGCGGCCTGGTGAGCACCAGGACTCCCAATGTCAACCCGGCAACCAATACCGGCAATTTTCGGTCCGCGCCATTCTGCTCAGTAAAATTATCGACCCAAGAAAGTACAAAGGCCGTGCTTAAAACCAAGCCAAATGAGTGGGAGAGCAGCGACCCAGAATTCATCAGGAAAAATGGCGAGGTAAGCGTCAATACAGAAGCAATTACCCCCACCGTCTCACTAAAAACCTTCTTTCCCAACCGGTAAGTAAGCCAGACGCCTAATCCAGCGAACAGGGGATTGATCAATGATCTGATTCCGAGCCGAACCCCAATCGCCAGCATTACAGGCCATCCTAGGGGATATTTCCCAAACCGCTGTCCGTTGTGATCTACCACAAACGGGACTAAAAAACTTTCAGCTTGCGGGGGCGAGGCCACGGTTAGATATCCATCAGCGATAGCCCGCGCTTGCCACACATACGCGATTTCATCTTCAAGATGAGGGATAGCTTCAAAATAGCGATTGGTGACATAAAAGGTCACCAGAATGGTGATCAAGCTGAGGACAAGGGCAATGCGATCCGCACGAGACATGAAAATCGATTAAGCTTTTTCGCTATTCAGGCATTAATAGCCCGAAGCGCTTGAAGTGCCTGCTGATGTAAATATCCATTAGAAGCCAGTACACCTCGATTGTGAAGCAGAGTTCGACCAGCCGAAAAATCTAGAGGTCTGCCATGCAGATCACTTACCTGTCCCCCTGCTTCTTCAACGATCAATGAACCAGCTGCCTGGTCCCAAATCTTTTCCCGGTAATCCGGCTGGCGGGAGGACAGAAATCTTAAATACAATTCTCCCTCACCTGCAGCAAGCAGCATATATTTTGCCTGGCTATCCATTCGCACCGG
>JALHTN010000592.1 GCA_022865865.1 Anaerolineales bacterium | reverse complement strand
TTGCTGAAACTGAGATGTACTGGCCGATCAGCCATATGGTCGCCCCCATCGAAGAAGCCCTGCATTGTGATGATTGTCATGGTGATGATGGTCGATTGGATTGGGAAGCTCTCGGCTACTCCGGGGACCCGATCACATGGGGTGGACGTACCCTCTTAGAGCCATAATAAATTGCGAGTATCGAAGCGATGAGTCTCATTAATAAGCATACCTTACACAAATCCGTTTACATATTGGCCGGGATATTTATTTTGGTGGCGATCCTGGGATTCTTGTTCGGTGGCAGTGATGTTTTTGCCAAATCAACACTGAAACCAGAACAGGAGACCTCCACTTTTCACCCCACCTTTCCCTTAATCGATGAAAATGGCGAAAATGTACTTGATACGGGCGAACCAATATCTACACTCAAAACCTGCGGAGCCTGTCACGATACAGAATTTATTACAACACACTCCTTTCATGCTGATGTTGGGCTGGGTGATTTCAGCCCGGCTGGTGAAATTCCAGGTGGGCGATCCTGGGATACCTCTCCGGGGTTATTCGGCAGGTGGGATCCCCTGGCATATCGATATCTATCCCCAGAAGATGATCAGCGAATCGATCTGACGACTGCTGGCTGGCTCCAAACGCTTGGAGTTCGCCACGTTGGTGGAGGACCAGCTACCACCAGTCAGGATGGCACCCCACTGGTAGATCTTGACCCACAGGCGGCAGACCTGCAAACCAGTATCCTCGAGAAGGATAGCGACCAGTTGATTCCTTGGGATTGGAAGGAATCAGGTGTGGTAGAGATGAATTGTTTCCTGTGCCATACCCCTGCTCCGGATGTTGACGCTCGGGCGGAAGCCATTCATACGGGTCAGTTCAAGTGGGCGAATACAGCAACTCTACTGGGCAGTGGTATTGTGGACAAAAGTGGGGATCAATATCAATGGAATGTGAGTGCTTTCCAGGACAATGGAGAACTCGCACCGGAATATATCAATATCCAGGACCCCACAAATGAGAATTGCGGTCAATGTCATGGATTGGTGCATGATGATTTGAATGAACCCCTGGTTTCAGGTGGCTGTGTCCCGGAGCGAATGCGTACGGTCACGACAGGGCAGATCATTGCGGGTCAGAAGCTGAGCGATTCCGGAATGAATTTAGCAGATAAAGATACGCTATCTCGTTCATGGGATATTCATGCTGAACGGTTGCTGAATTGTACGGATTGCCACTTCTCATTAAATAATCCTGTTTACTACCAGGAAGACGAGAACAGCCGCCCAGAACACCTGGTGTTCGATCCAAGGCGGATTGAGATCGGTGAATACTTGCAGCAGCCTGTCCACCAGTTCGCAAGGGGACAAAGTGCTCAAAGCAGTGTAAGCCCTGAATTAGTGGATACGATGCGGCGCTGCGAATCCTGCCACAGCACTGAAAGCGGACATGATTGGTTGCCATACCAGGAGCGCCATTTTGATTCGCTGAGTTGCGAATCCTGCCATGTCCCCAAAATGTACTCCAACGCTTTGGCGCAGCTGGACTACACAGTATTAAACCTTGATTCGACACCAAGCAAAGATTGCCGGGGTATCGATGGTGATCCCCTGTCCATGAATTCACTGATTACTGGCTTCGAACCGGTTTTGTTGCCACGCCAGGATGTGGATGGCAATGTTAAGCTGGCTCCCCACAACCTGGTCAGTTCATGGTATTGGATTTATGGTGATCCACCACGCCCAGTTCGCCTGCAGGATCTTGAGGCAGCCTACTTTGATGGTGAGGATTACCATGCTGAAATCTTGTCTGTCTTTGATGTGGATGGCGATGGTCAGTTAAATTCATCAGAGCTGCAGATCGATAGTCCGGATAAAGAGAGATTAATCGTTGATCGTCTGGAAAGCCTGGGCGTTGAGAATCCACGTATTGTGGGGGACATCCAACCTTACAGCATCAACCACGATGTTGCTAATGGTGAATGGGTCACGAAAGATTGCCAGGAATGCCATGGTGCTGATTCACGCATCTACCAACCCTTCAAATTGGCTTCTTACCTGCCAGGTGGGAAATTGCCTGAATTTGCCCCAGGAAGCAATATCCAGGAGACTGGGGAACTGATCCTGGATGAAGATAGCGGTGAATTATTCTATCTGCCCCTTGCGGAGGATGAAAAATTCTATATCTTTGGGTACGATCGGGTTAATTGGGTGGATTTGATCGGCAGCCTGGTTTTTCTGGGGGTAGTTGTGGCTATCACTTTACACGCAGGTTTGCGGCTTTATGCTGCCCTGCGTTACAAACCTGCAAAGCCTGAGCTCAAGAAGGTCTACATGTACAGCGTGTATGAACGCCTCTGGCATTGGCTGCAAACTTTTGTGATTTTGCTGTTACTTTTTACCGGACTCATAATTCACCGTCCGGACACATTCGGAATTTTCAATTTCCGCTATGTGGTGCTTGTTCATAATATTCTCGCCGTGATATTGGTGATAAACGCGGCATTGTCTTTTTTCTACCACTTGGTCAGTGGGGAGATCAAGCAATACATCCCCAGGCC
>JALHTN010000591.1 GCA_022865865.1 Anaerolineales bacterium | reverse complement strand
AGTCGAGAACCTGGTATTTGTTTCTATCAGGTCATTGGTAACTGAATCTAATCAGAAAATGGGTGTGTGGGGGAAAATGGACAATCTATTCTGTAATTTGGGTAAACTTTAATTCAATTTGCTGGGGGAAATTACCCACCAATGTGGGTGAAATAATTCACAATCTGATCTAATTTTTATTACTGTAAATTACCTATCCTGGGTAGGGTTATTCGCGTTAAATTATCTCAACCTATGGGGATATCACGGTAGATAAAAATATGGCAACCTCCCGATTTACTTTGTTAAGGAGATTTTCTATACTGAGGCTGGAAAAAGAGCATGAAACGGCTCCAGTTCTGGTAGGAAATAACCTTGAACTGATAACGGTAAATTGAGGAACAATCAATTAATTTGGAGGATGCAATGGATGCTGCTTTAGTTCTTATCGCACTAGTACTGATCAGACTCGTCTTCCCATTCACGGTCTTAATTCTGCTTGGGACGCTGATCAACAGACGGCAAGTTCGAATATTTTGATAAAGGAGGTTCCCCATGGAGTGGCTAACAACCACCTTCGCCATGATTTTGGGCATCCTTCTGCGCGTTGCCATCCCGATAGTTTTTACTTTCCTGATCATTAAACTGCTGAGGTGGCTAGATGAGCGCTGGAAACAGGAAGCTGATGTAGAGGCAGGCCAGCTGGTTAAAGTTGGAAATGTTGGCTGCTGGGATGTCAACAACTGCCCTGAAGGTAAACGCGCTGGCTGTTTGGCGTACCAGAATCCTGACACCCCATGCTGGCAGGTGTTCAGAGGAAAGTCCGGCAAATTACAGGAAAGCTGCATTGGTTGTGATGTGTTCCGGCATGCTCCGGTACCTGTCGGGATCTAATCATGATGAACATTGAGGAGTACCAACAATGAAAACCATTATTACACGAATCGTTTACGGAATGTTATTCGCGATTCCATTGATGCTCTTAACTTATGCTTTTGCTCAGGCGAGCCCATCACTGGATGAAGAGCAACCTGGAGAAATTTCAACTGCGCAGGATTGCAAATCCTGCCATCCAGCATTTTATGAAACCTGGGAAGATGGGTTACATGGCCAGGCATTTAATAATTCTGCTTTCCAAAATGCATGGCGAGAGGCCGGGTCAACGGTTGAATGCCTGGTTTGCCATGTGACAGGCTATGATTCTACAACCAGGACCTGGGAATCTGATGGTGTCACCTGCCAGAGATGCCACAATCCTATCCCGGAAAATCACCCCGCAGAACCCATGCCGGTGTCCCGCAGCTCTGACCTGTGTGCGGAATGCCACACGGAGACAAGTTTCCAATGGGGGGCCAGTGTACATGCTCAATCTGATATAGGATGTGAAACCTGTCATGATCCGCATGGCAGCCAATTACTGGCTGAGGATGATTCGGTTTTGTGTGCTTCATGCCATCAGGCTCGATCTTCAAACTTCTCCCATTCTGCGCACAGTCAAGAAGGGCTGGCCTGCGCAGATTGCCATATGTCAAACCTGCAGGAACAGGGTGTCCAAATGCATGGCGAGAAGGATCACAGCTTCTTCGTCAGTCTTGATTCATGCAATGGATGTCATGAATACCAGATGCACGATCCGGTGGAGGTTCATGCAGAGTCCGGAGAAGAAGTACTCGATCCCATGATCTCAGCGGAAGTCTCTTCAGTAATGGCAACCCCTCAACCCGTGAGTCCAATCGGTTTCGCAATATTGGCAGGATTGGTTGGTTTAGCTGCGGGTGTGGTATTGGCTCCCTGGATTGAACGCTTCCAGAACAGGTTGGATCTGCGGGACAAGGAGGAATAATCGTGGAAGAAAATAACAGTATTCAAAGACGTGATTTCCTGAAAATCCTCGCTCTAGGTTCGGTGGCTGCGGGTGGCTTTCGGCTGGCTCGCCGGACCTCTGCGTCAGAGACTGACGGCTCCAGTCCCTACCGATGGGTGATGGTCATCGATCAAGATAAATGCACTGGCTGCGGCCAATGTACCCTGGCTTGCCGGGCGCATAATGATGTCAACCCTGATATCTCGTGGAACCGGGTTTTAGATGCAGGTAAAGTTGGTGAACGGCAGGTCTACCTGCCGCGACCTTGCATGCAGTGTGAACAGGCTCCTTGTGTGAACGCCTGCATGGTCGGTGCCAGCACTCACAGGGCCGATGGCATTGTGATGATGGATTACGATAAATGCATCGGCTGCCGGTACTGCGAAGTTGCCTGCCCATACGGGGCACGAGCCTTCAATTGGGAGTCCTTCGATGGACCCAACCCGGCAGTGCCAGAGTGGGGATCTCCAGAAGTAGAACGCAGACCGCGCGGTGTGGTTGAGAAATGCTCTTTCTGCTACCAGCGGATCGACCGGGGATTGAAGCTGGGGTTAAAACCAGGTATTGATGAGGAAGCTACCCCGGCATGTGTGGTTACCTGCCCGATGGGTGCCCGCAAATTCGGGGACCTGAACGATCCTGAATCAGAAGTCAGTCGCTTGATAAAGAATAATCCATACTTCCGGCTGCGGGAAGATTTGGGGACCGACCCCCGGGTATATTACCTGCCGGCAAGAGAGGAAACCAAATCATGATCACCATCAAACGATTTACCATCCAACCAGTTCACCTTTGGATCGGATTCTTGCTAATTGTGTTGGGGGCCGGTGCTGCAGCCTATGGAACTGTGATGGTGAAAGGTTTAAGCGTCACAAATTTGACCGATCTGGTTCCCTGGGGATTATGGATCACGATCGATTTATCTGCAATTGCATTGAGCGCAGGTGCCTTTACCTTATGTGCTGTGGTTTATCTGTTGGGTTTGAAGCAGTATGAACCTGTAGCACGTACAGCGACCTTTATCGGTCTGATCGGCTATACGATGGCTTTACTGACTTTGTTGCTGGATATCGGGCGCCCAGATCGTTTCTGGCATGCGATTGTCTATTGGAATACACATTCCCTGCTGTGGGAAGTCAGCATGTGCTTGACCCTGTATTTGTGTGTGCTGGCGCTGGAAACAGCTCCCCTGATCGGGCGCACAGAATGGATGCAAAACCGCTTCCCCTGGATAGCCAATAAAATGACGAGCATCCATCGATTTGCCCCCATATTGGCGATTTTTGGCCTGGGCTTATCAATGCTCCACCAATCCTCGCTTGGAGCCACTTACGGGGTGCTGCTGGCTCGTCCAATCTGGTATAAACCGGGTTTGTCGGTAATGTTTATGTTCTCGGCCATTGTGGGTGGTCCGGCCTTGACAGTCCTGGTCACAAAAATTTCCGGGCGCTTGACCCCGCGGGCTAAAGTAGATGATTCCTTGCTCGAAAAGATCACATTGTTTATCGGTTGGGGTCTGGTTGGATATATCTACTTTCGCTTCTGGGATGCATTTTCTATGACCTACACCTATGAGCCGGGCAGATCAGAATCTTTGAGTATGCTCACATCTGGACCGCTGGCGTTTAATTTCCTGATCGGTGAAATGCTGTTAGGTGCGTTGATACCTGCTATCTTACTGTTGGTCCCGAGATTTCGGAAGAGCTGGTCTGCTCAGGTGATCGCGCTAATGTTAATCGTGGCAGGTGTGGTGGCTTTCCGCTGGGATGTCAATATGTCAGGATTACTGGTCGTCCTCACCTATTTACCCCAAGAGATAAACACAATCTATACGACCTATTTCCCGTCCATAATCGAGATCATCAGCGGTTTAGGAGTTGTCGCTTATGGAGTTTTAGCGGTTACCATCGGGGTCAGGTACTTGAACCTGATCGATCATCCGAGCAGGGGAGAAGAGGTGATCGAGAAACCAGTAGCAGTTGCAGCTACCGATTGATCACAAATAAAACGGCTGGTGAAGTTTTACCAGCCGTTTTGCATTTAAACTATTGGATTGGGCGATTGTAAAAAAAAGCCTGCTATTTTTCTGGTGCTCCATCTGCGATCCACTCATGTACTTGAGATAGTTCATCATCTGATAATTGACCTGGGTGACCACCTGCAGATTGAATGATAATCAGGGTGCTGTTCTCCGGATCGCCTGGTAGAACTGCTGGTCCAGAATTTCCACCTAATAAGGTTAATTGGTAATCACTCAAAACCAGTCCACCCAGCTTGCTGCTGCTGTTATGGCAGGCAACACATTTCGATTCCATTAATGCACCAATACCACCTTCCCAGGTGAGTGCGGTAACCGGAGGTGGTGTTGGAGACGGGGGTGCTGTTGGCAGGGGAGTGGGGGTGAAGGGGACAAACGCCTCGGCTTGCTCAGCAGGGGGCACTGTGGCAAGGGCAGTTTCTTCATATGCGATGAAGAAATAGACACCCACCAGCATCACGACAGCAACCACTAAATAGATTGGGAGATAAACGCGGCGCCGCTTTGCCTTACCCTCTGGGGTTACCGGAGGTTTCGCGATTCCAGCTTTGATATCGGCTAGCTCCAGAGGGTGATCATGCAGCATCACATCTTCTGAAATCTTTCCGGTGTACATGGCTTTATTGAAATGGCGGACAAAGACCTGATACATATGCCAGATCAGGATCGAGAGCACGGCCAGTACCGCTTCTAAACCATGGGCTACCTTGGCTGCGGGGATGAATTGACCGGGAAAAATCTTGGCAGTCGCAATAGGATTCCACATCATGAAACCCGTTGCAGCCATGACAACCGTACCCCACACCACTGCCCAATATTCAACCTTCTCTTCAAAGGTATAGCGGCCTTGCTGGGGTGGATCTTTACGAATGCCGATATAGTAAAGAGCGGCATGATAAACACTGAGGATGTCATTGACTACCGGAAGCATTGTCAATCGAGCACGCTGAACATAAATGCGGTACCCGAGAGCACCGATGTGGTAAATCACGATCAACATTGTGATGGTGGCAGCAGCATGATGGATCAAGCGCAGGTTTTCAACACCACCAACTGCGCCTACGATCCATTTTGATATTTGATATTCTGAGTATCTCTGGACCAATCCTGTGATGCCAAGGATGATAAAGCTGACAATAAATATCCAATGCTCGACGCGTTCTGAGATCGAAAATCTCAGATAGGACTTTTTCGGTTCAAGGATTTCTGCTGATCCTTTTACTGGCTCTGCGATATTACTCATCTTTGTTCTCCCTCCGGCGGTTGATCAGGCGTCGAGATGCGTCGCCAAAGACGAATAAGACCATAAATCCAAGCACCGCCGGAATTAATATTTTGTAAAATAGATCTACCAGGTATACCGCCGGGAAGCGATTCAGGTCTGGTTCGTAATGTCCAAGCCAGGCATCGGTAAAATTGGATGTTGCACCCGGGTGGCACCGCTGGCAAGTAGTCAACAAATTCTCCCGGATGACCTGGCTTTCTCCCTCATCAACCTTATGCATATTGTGGACGCCGTGGCAGTCGATGCACACTGGTTTATTTGTTTCCTGACCTTCGAATTGCTGCTCGAAGATGACCGTGGTACCATGGAAATCAGAGACATAACTGTTGAAAACGTTGGTGCTGATCCCATACTTGTCCATGAGTTCTTCATCCGCGTGACATTTGGCGCATAGCTGGGGAGAGAAGAGATGAAAATCTGAATTCGATGGTCCGGAGACATTGTGTACACCATGGCAGTCGATGCAGGTGGGAACATCCGGATTGCCCTCTCCGATCAATGCCGAACCGTGCACGCTCTCAGCATATTCTGCGTATATCAGGGAATGGCAGCGCTCGCATGTTTCCGGTGATTTGCTGCGAGGATCACTTGGATCGGTCACATCATGGTAGCCGTGACAATCAATGCACAGGGCAGCTTCTTGGTTGCCATTTTCTAAAGCTTGTTGGTGTACACTGTCCATCGTGGCGTCATATTTATCCTGATGGCAGCGGACGCAGTTTTTGTAATAAAGCAAGGAGACATCACGTCTTGTCTCTGCTTCAAGGGGACGGTGCGGGAATTCACTGATATCTGTATGGCACTGGACACAGGCATAACCTTGCTCCCCGTGGATGGAGTGGCCGTAAACTTCAGGATCCACCGTCAGGTACAGGATTTCGCCAGAGGGTAATGTCGTCTGAATCCCCGGCGTGGCGTGACAGGAGAGGCAAGTTTCATTAGCGACGCCTTGCGAGCTGGGCGCGGATTGAGCGTCCAATGGTTCGGATGCTGCAGCAATACCAAATGTGAGCAGCAGCAGCAAAGCCAGGAACAGGGCGGTCATAGCGACCAAACCGCCGTGGTGGATGTTTTTCAAGACATCACCTCCAACCAATTTCGAACTGTTAAAACCATGTCTGGACATAATTAATCTTTTAATCGCGTAAATGACCCCAATTTAATACCAGATTGGCTTGGGATCATGGGTATTTTATGGGTATATTGCCCTATAAATTTTACCCCAATTCTGACTCTGTGATATCTGTAACAAATCACATTCTGTCATCATGCTGGGGTGACAAAGATCATATATATTCGTAATAACCCCCATTAACTTTCAATTGCTGGCAAGAATACGAACATAATCCAATCAGCAAACTCGCTATTGGCATATTTTGGGATTGTCCTAAATAATAGTACAATTGTTAGGTCAATGGAATTATTGATAACCATTATTTTTGGAGGCGATTATGGGTGCTGAGAAGGCAGAGAAAACAATGGATGTTGGAGTTCGACTGCGGGAGTTGCGCACGGAACGAGGGTTATCTATGCGCGCATTAGCCCGTTTGAGTGGTTTGTCGACCAATGCATTAAGTATGGTCGAGCGTGGGAAAACATCTCCTTCTGTAAGCACTCTCTATAAATTATCAGAGGCATTGGAAGTGCCGATCACAGCCTTCTTCCGTACTGAACCCCCACGGGAGGCGATCGTTTATCGAAAGGCAGATAGGCGTTCGCGAGTTGAATTCCAGCGAGGATTGTGGGAAGGATTGGGCGGAGAATCATTCGTGGGTCGCGTTGAACCATTTATGCTTACACTTGAAGGTGGGGCTACCAGCGGTCCCCATAGCCTGGTTCACTCGGGACATGAATTTGTGATCTGTCTGAAAGGACAGCTTGAATATGAGGTAGAGGGGCAAAGATATTCCTTGCAACCAGGGGATAGCTTATTGTTTGCCTCTAAGCTGCACCACCGCTGGCGCAATCCTGGTAAGACAGTTGCCAATGTGCTGTTCGTGCTCTCGGGATTTGCTCTCGATGAACGCCCCAGTGAATACCATTTAAGCTACGGACAGCAGGAAGTGGAAGATCCAACAGAAGGTTGATTGAAAACACTCCTATAGCAGGAAATTATTGGCGCACTCGTCCCAGATCGAAAGCCGGTGACCAGCTTGCTGGGGGGAAATGTATGCTGAAGACTCACACGTAGATATTATGCTCATAATTGTTAAGCGGGTGGCGTTTGATT
>JALHTN010000590.1 GCA_022865865.1 Anaerolineales bacterium | reverse complement strand
CGGCGGATGACTGGCACGAGCAAAAGACTCATTTTGGAATTGCTGTTGCGGATGTGCTTCTCGCTTGCCCAACCGGTATCATCGGCATTATTCTCGTTTTCGTCAGCCCACGCTGGGGATTTTACCTGCTGGCGCTGGTCAGTTTCTGGTTTGTCTGGGCCAACCTGATGAACACCGCGACCAGTCTACGGTTTGAGAATCCGAAGCTCACCTTGAATTGGTGGATCACCTTCCCCGCCGGGGGATTCGTCGGGCTGGCATTTATCCTATGGACGATCCTCCACTTCGACACGATTTATTGTTTATAGCAGCTGCATAGGAGAGACAGAATGAACACCATATGGGGAATAATCCTGACAATTATTTCTTCATTGGGTTGGTTGGGACAGGTGATCAGCGCGATTAATCCAATCCTGGCTGCAAAACTGGGATTGGTCGAACCAGAAGCTGATGTTGATCCATCGTTCTATGCGGACGTGCGCGGGGAGGCTTATTGGGACGCGGCAATCCTCTGGACGTTACCGGTTGCAGGAGTGTTGCTTCTTTTAAATAACACTGCATGGGTGTACTTTGGCTTGGTCGGCGGTGGCATGTATCTCTACTTCGCTGGACGGGGAATTGTGGTCCGCAGGCTGATGCAGCAGCGCGGTATCCGTATCGGAAAGCCAGATTCTCTTAAAGTAATTTATATCTTTTTAGCCCTATGGGGGATAGCGGCGGGGATCACCATTGTCATGGCGATTGCCGCGATTCCTGTTTCTTGATCAGGATCAACGGTGATTGAACTCAATAATGAAGTAACGACAACTTGTAAAAAGAAAATTACATGCAAACTACTTTATAAGGAAAAGGGGCGAAGAATGAGGAAAATTATAAGCTTTCGTTTAGCCGGCAATATCCTGATGGGTGGATTGAACACACAAGCTGTTTACGTATTGGTGCGAGCGAATTCCATCTGACCAGACAGAGAACTTTGAAACGATTTTCAATTTACCAGACGAAGGAGAGATAGATGTCCCCCACAACACTGCGCATCATTATTGGGTTGGTCTTGCTGGTTCATGGAATCGGTCATATCATGGCCTTCTTCCCGGCACTGAACATCACCAGTACAGACAAATGGCACCACCGATCCTGGTTGTTAACCCCGCTGATCGGTGATAGCGCATCCCGCGTGATCAGCATCATCCTCTTTGGGGCGGCGTTCATTGGCTTTATTGCCGCAGCATTGGGGTTATTCGGCTGGTTGGTACCTCATGATTTGTGGCGTACGCTATCTGTCTATTCAGCGGTGATTTCACTTGTAGCACTTACTCTGTTTTGGAATTCCTTTGTTGCCTTATTCCCCAACAAGATCGGGGCCATCGCGGTCAATATCGCCGTTCTCGTATGCCTGCTGTGGCTGAACTGGCCTACGGAGGCGGACATCGGATATTAATATTAGCAAGTGGAGGCCCTATGACCATTGCAGATTTCAACCCAACCATCATCGATGAGGGGCTTGGCGCGCTGGCGATCGCCGGTTACATCGTGAGCAGTCCATTGACACGCCCTTGGTACAGCAAATGGGGTGCAACCGCAGGCGAGGTGGAAATGACATTGCCTGGGGATGAATTTGTACCCAATCCTGTGCTTGAATCCACCCGCGCCATCACCATCCAGGCACCGGCGACTGCGGTTTGGCCCTGGTTGGTGCAGATGGGGCAGGGTCGTGGGGGGCTATACAGCTACGAACGTCTTGAAAACCTAGTCGGCTGTGACATGCACAATGCTGACCGCATTATCCCGGAATACCAGCAGTTAAAGGTAGGGGACAAGGTCCGCCTCGTTCCAGAGGGACGCGAACCTTATTTTCTCGTATCCGCCGTCGAACCAGGTCGGGCGATCATCCTCGGTGGTGACGATCCCCCCACCACCTGGGTGTTTATTTTGCAGCCAATCGATAATAATTCGACCCGTTTAATTGTCCGCTGGCGGCAGGATTACGAACCTTCCTTCGGGAATATCATTGGGTGGCGTGTGTTTACAGACCCGATCACCTTTGTGATGGAGCGTAAATTGCTCCAGGGTATCAAGGCGCGGGTTGAAGCGGTTGCATCAAACAGACAAGATGCAGGAGGATAGTGAAATTGAAAATTATTATTGCTCTTTTTCTGATCGCGCACGGATTGGTACATGCTGGCCTGGCTGCCGCACCCAATCCCAATGCCCCAGATGCAAAAGCGGGCGCATTTTTCACCTCACCTGAACGCAGCTGGCTGCTTCCCAAATTGGGATTAGACGCCTCCGCAGTTCAATGGCTCGGCATCATCCTGGTAGCACTGGCCACGCTGGGTTTTGTCCTGGCGGGATTGGGTGTCTTTGGTGTCCCTGGATTGACTGAGATTTGGCGAACTGTTGCCGTGATCTCCGCCGCTCTATCACTGCTTCTGCTGGTGCTCTTCTGGCATCCCTGGTTGATCGTGGGGGTGCTGATCGATATCGGTGTTCTGGTTTCACTTTTGTGGATTAATTGGCCTTCGGCAGATCTGATCGGTTCATAATCTTCGAGAACTGAGCCGTAATCCAGCAATTTGCCACGGGCTTTTCCAAAGTCATCGCTTCGGCAGCGATCTCCCCTGAGTGCGCCATGAACGCACGGATCGCGACAAAGTACCGATCAACCCACTCGAAATCACACTCCATATGAGTACCTTCCCCCTCTCGGTAGATTATCTGGCTGAAGAGGCTTAGATCCCACAGAAACCTAAGAGTTAGACAGAAATACGATCAGTATAACTAAAACGATGAGCAGCTCGGGGGAAACCTGTAGGTGACAATCAAAGCAGTTTTCGTGTGATCTTTAAATCGATGCTCCCAGGATTGTATTTAATTCACCTTTTATTTCTGAAAAATACCTATATTTGAGAAATTGGACATAAATACCCCAGTTCATCTATTGACTTTCATAAAGTAAAGCAGTATAACATAAGTATACTAATAGGGTATATATTGTTGGATTTTAGCTGGTAGACACACAATTGGTGTGGGAAATATCTTTCATCTGAGCAGAGCAGTTCCCTCTCTGGCATAGACGATCACAATTGCATCACATAACTTTGAGGAGGTGCAAATGAAGTAACCCTCTTTTATTGCAAAATGTATTTATTCGCTTTTTCTGTGAGGAGGTAATTTAATGAAATTTAACGCTGACCACGAAACAGTTCTAGATGGTTTTTCAAATCGCATCCGCCGGGTATTACTAACCAGCGCATTCACCCTTGTACCAATAATAATTACATATTTATTTATTCTTGGAGTATCCTCCCCAAACCGCTCTGTAGCTGTCGCGGCTGCCCAAGCTGAACCCGTGTGCTTTCCTGCAATTGCCGACACTTATGTGGATTCATCGGTACCGGATTCGAACTTTGGTGGGAATCAAACCTTGGATCTGGGTATGTTCCTGGGAACCACCAACCAGATGTATCTGCAGTTTGATATCAGCAAGATCCCACCTGACGCTACAATAATTTCTGGTAATGTCCAAGCGTATATGCACTATCTGGAAACCAGTGAAAACCAGTTCCAGACGGCTCTGCATGCTCCAGAAGGTTCATGGGAGGAACTGAATCTCTCTTGGAACAACCAACCTGGATTGAGCAGCAGTTATGGTGCTTCCGTTCTTGATACGTCTACAGGCTGGAAGTTATGGGATGCGACCAACCTGGTGGCTCAATGGCACGCAGGTGTACTCCCCAATGCTGGGGTCGTGATCGTACCCGATCCATTCGACCCGCTAGCATACAATCAATCACCCTTCGCTTCCCGGGAAGACCCGCAGGGGCTGATACCTCAATTGTGTGTGGTTTTCGAAGAGCCACCTCTACCCAGACCCACTCGTACCCCGCTTCCCACCCGGACTCCCATCCCCACGCAATTACCGACCCCGGGTCCTGCGCCAACCGCAACGCCACCAGTCTTCAGCGCCCCATATTTTCCGATTGCTGAAATATCAATCGGTACCTTGCTGCAGCCGGATCTCTCCATCCACGGTATCGAGATCACCCAGGGGATCCAGTGCTTCGATACCAGTCAGGGCTTAGCGGCTTGCGCAGACAATTCAATGCCGGTGGTCACCAAGAAGGATTCCACCGCCCGCATTTATCTCAAGTACAACGGTCCTTTTTCCGAGCCCAGCAACATTCCGGTGCGATTATTTATTCGCGCCAACGGTGTTTGGTACACTGCCAATGCGCTCGGCAAAGCCACCAAAACCATCGACCAGTCCAAATACGATGACGCCCGCGTCTATTTGAACGTCAACTTTACCAACGACATCCCGGTTGACTTCTACGCCATCGTCGACCCGAACGGAACCATATCGGAGACCAATGAGTCAAACAACCGATTTCCTGCCAGCGGGTATATCACCTTAAATTTCCGACGGCGCGACAACCTCAATATCGTGGGCGATCGTCTGCGCTACCATCCTTCTGGATACAGCGGAGATCAATACGCCGGTGGTTGGGCAGTCAATGGAGGTGCGGCCGATGTATTAGAACAGATGTTGCCTATCCGCAACAATGGCGTCAACTACGCCCTCAAAAGTGGTTACCTGAACTGGACCACCTCGCTCTCCACGGGCGACGGTCAACACGCGTTAATCCAGAACATGAACTACCGCTGGATCTTGGATAATGCCCTCAGCTGGCTGTTCGGTACGGGAGCTTTCACCGGCGCAGATCACGTCTACGGTTGGGCACCCAACGACGGCTACTCGGGTGGTCACGCTGATATGCCTGTTTATCCTCACGCCGGTGGGTACGGTGTGGTTGGTATTGGCTCAGATCAACCTGGCACCAGTACCGATAACCCGGGTAAGGGCGCCCTGATCTTCGGACACGAGCTGGTTCACGATTACAATATCTACCATACCGATACCGGTGGAGATGACTGTGGCTCGAATGACGGCAGTTCCGACTTTCCTTACAGCACCTCCAGTATCCAGGAGTTTGGCTTCAATCCAACCACCAACAAAATCTATGACCCGGCGGACACCCACGACCTGATGAGCTATTGCCCATCTGGAGGTTCAAAATTGGGTTGGATTTCACCCTTTACCTGGAACAAGATGTTCAACAGCTTATCCCCCAGCCTGGTTGCTGCCCAGAGCGCCCAGGATAATACGGGGGTGATGCAAACCACAGCCAATAGCAAATCCCTGATTGTAAACGCCACCATCTACAATCCAGATTTGGGTCCATCTATACCGGGTGAGTTGGGCGATCTGTATAAGATCGCGGCCGGGATTTCCTATCCTCTTCCGGCAGGTGACTATTCCGTACAGCTGCGCAGTGAAGAAATCATCCTGCACACCCAGACATTTACTGTCAGTTTCGAAGGTGAGTATGATCCTTATGGGGGTGTGCTCGACCAGCATGTTGAGGATGAACCTCCCTTCCCACCAGGCCCAACCAAGCAGGCGGATGTTTCCTTCATCATGCCCTGGGTCGACGGGACAAACAAGATTTTGCTCCTGCATGGCAGCCAGGTGCTGGATCAGGTTTTGGTCAGCGCCAATCCACCGATAGTCAACATAACCAGCCCTGTAAGTACCGTCAGCTGGCCAGCCGGTACTACCCAGACTCTTGATTGGATCGCTAGCGACCTGGATGGCGATGCTCTGAGCTATTCCGTTTCGTTGAGTAGCGATGGCGGATCCAGCTGGGTCTTGCTGGTTGCTGGATTGACAGACACCTCCCTGGACTTAGAGGTTGATGCGTTGGCTGGCTCCACCGATGCCCGCTTCCGGGTTGTCGCCACCGATGGAGTCAATACGGCCTTCGATGAAACTCCCATGCCCATCGGCATACCCAATAAAGCGCCGCTGGTGGTCATCACCGAACCTTCAGATAACGGGGTCTTCCTGCCCGGTGCGCTGGTAATGTTGAAAGGCAGCGCTACGGATCTTGAAGACGGTAGCTTACCGGATGAAGCTCTACACTGGATAAGCGACCGCCAGGGCAGCCTTGGCATTGGTCCTTCCCTTCCTCTGACTACCCTGGAGTCCGGCTGGCACGAGATCACCCTCAGCGTAATAGACAGCCTGGGCATACCATCCTCTGAATCACGTATGGTCTTCATCGGTTATCGGATCCACCTGCCGTTTACCGTTCGTTAATAGATAAATCATAAAGGTGCGAAATGACATACTGGCCCCCCATCCGATTAATTTGGATGGGGGGCCTTCACTAAGGATTTTTAAGTTCATTAAATACATTTCTAGTTACACATATTTGGAATAAAATAAATTTCACTCCAAATTTACCGGTTTTTTTTGTGCGGAAAATGTCTCGATAACACCTACCTGGGGAGGCTAACGGACCACAATTTTAATCGTTATCAGTAACTAAGGGTGAGAAACTATGAAGATCGATTTGGCTTTCTCTGGAATAGGGTTTCGCTCCTCCGAGGTGAATAAGTCTTTGCCCGTAGATAAATGGGCACCCCATCCTAATCTGGAAAACATACGTGCTTTCACCTTCCAGGCTCCAAAGGATACGGTGTGGTGCAGATAGGGTAGAACTGCTCGGTCGATAACTCACAAAATATCAACCAGGGACATGAGTTCTATCTGTGGGGCTGTTTATTCAATTCTTCTTCACCACCACCAGCGTCATGTCGTCAAACTGGTGCAGCCTTCCTGAAAACTCTTGGATATCTTTTACCAATGCTTCCTGCACCGCTATTGCTGGATTTCTTAGCTTGGACCCGGCAGCTTCCAACAAACGTGTCTCCCCATAAAATTGGTCTCTCTCGTTCTGAGCTTCGGTAATCCCATCCGTGTAGGCAACTAAGAGCGATCCTGGATTAAAAATGACCACCCCTTGCTCCCAGTTTGCATCCTCGATGATCCCAAGAGGCATTCCGGTTCTCGAGAGTGTTTGGTGAGCACCATCCTGTTCAGGTGAGAATAAGAAGGGCGGATTGTGCCCCGCGTTGCAGTACTTCATCACCCCGTTGGCCGGATCTATCACACCATAAAACACGGTGATGAATAACCCACCGTGGGTATCCGCCAGGATACGGCGGTTGGCATTCGCCAGCGCCAGCTCGGGCTCTTCAGGGTATTCTCCAGCATAAGTACGGATGAGCGTGCGGCAGGTAGCCATATACAGCGCGGCACCCATTCCTTTGTCAGCTACATCTGCGACTACGAATCCTAGTTGATCTCCAGGGAGCTGGATGAAGTCGTAAAAATCACCAGAGGTTTCACGTGCGGGTTGCAGGATGGCTGAGATCTCCCACCCGGAGATATCGGGGGTGTCTTCAGGCAGGAAACTCGCCTGGATTTTGCCAGCCTGGGCCAGCTCCTGGGTAACTTCATCATGCGCCAGCGTCACAGCAATGGATTTTGCACGCAGCGCGCGCAAACGCTTCTCAAATATATTCATGTAAAATTCAGACTCCATTTCTTCGAACACTGCAATTGCCTCTCGATATAATGCCCTGGCACGTTCAAAATCGATTGCTTCACCACGGGCGAGATGGGTCTCTGCCCATTCAATTAATGAATATGCCCACGGCCAGCGCAGTTCGGATTGGGCAAAACGCTTGGATACTGCCTCGGCCGCGACCAGTGCCTCCGACCAGCGCTCCTGTGCGCTTGCCAGATCACGCTCAATTCCAAGTAATGATTGCAGCTGCCAAAAACTTGGTGAAGAACCGGCTATTTGCCGGGCTTCACGAAGGAGTTTGTTTGCCTCTTCCAATCTCCCCTCCCGGACGCAGATTGTACTCAACAGGCTTTGTGAATGCATGGGATCACCAACACCCCTTTTGCTGATTTCAATCCCCTCTTGCGCGGCTTGCCGTGCTTCGGACCAGTCGTCGACCGCATCAATACGATCCAGAACCAGATAAACGTCCACAATATTGGTGCTGAAGTTATGCAGCATTTGGAGATCACCTATCTGACGTGCCTCTGACCTACCTCTTCGGAGGATCTCGAGAGCTTTCTGCAGCTCGCCACTAAGTAACATCAATCCGAATTCAATACCCGCAAACTCTAACTGCGCCTGGGTTGGATCAGAAAAGGTGCTTCTGATCTGCCTGATCCGGTTTACAATCTCCTGGCCTGTTTTTAAATCACCCAAACCCAGTGACGCACCCGCAGCGCTTGCCAGCGTGAAATGCTCTTCTTGTGCTGCCCCTCGCTGTTGGGCAAGCTCTGCAGAGCGCAGGTAGTGAGCAAGTGCTGCTTTCAGGTCACCCGAATGACCAGCTGTTATCACTCCCAAATTGTGATTGGCACGAGCAGCGATTTCCAGCAAGCCGTTGGATTCAGCCAGCTCAACAGCTCGTTCCAAAGATCTTAATGACTCATCTGTGGGTACATTAGGAAGTACACCTAATGTTGTCAAGGCGTCAGCCTGAATATCCACGGCATTAAGACGTGCGGCCATTTCTAATGCCTCCCGGCATAGCGGCTCAGCTTCTTCAGGATATCCATTGAAATGGTATGCCCTTGCAGCTTCATGAATCAACATGGCTTTAGCAGGACTCTCATCCATTCCCCGAACTGCTTCTAAACCTTCCAGGCTCAATCGCAAACCTTCTGGGTGATCCCCACCGTACCAGGATGCACGTGCTGAACGGGCGTATAAACGGGCGACTCCTTCTGCGTTATCCTGCTGGCGGTAGAATTGGATACCTTCATTCCAAGTTTGGATAGTCTCATCATAGCGGCTCTGGCGATACAGCGCCTCACCGAGCAGATAAAGAAGAGCGGCCCGTTCAGGTTCTTGCTCAACTAAATCCAATGCACAGCGGAAATGGTTCTCTGCTTCCTGGTTTGCGAAAGAGGCTAAGGCATTTTCACCAGCTTCAGTACAGTATTTCAGAGCTTTTTGCGTATCACCAGCTTCGCCAAAGTGATAAGAAAGCATCGCGGCATACTCATCAATTTTATCGGGATATAGCAATTCGATGGCTTCTCCAACAGCCAGGTGCAGTTCTTTCTGGTCGGCAGACAAAATGGACGTGTAAGCCGCCTCCCTGACCAAGGCATGGCGGAAGAGATATTCTAAATCTGGTTCTAACTGTGCGATGCGAACCAAACCAGCAGACTCAAGCATGTTCAGCTGTCTAAGTAATGTCATTGCGCCTTCGCCCCCAAAACCTGCTCCAGGACTTTCACTGGGAATTGACGTCCGATGACCGAAGCAACTCGTAGCGTTTGTTTCACATCCTCCGGCAAGCGATCTATACGAGCCAGCAGCAATCCTTGCAAATTGTCAGGAATTTTAATTTGCTCAATATTTTCACCAGCGACCCAGTCGCCATTTTCCTTTGTGATCGCTTTCCGGTCAATCAGCATCCGGATGACCTCTTCCACAAAGAATGGGTTGCCCTCTGATTTTTGCAGGATCAGAGTTCGAGTTTTTTCAGGCAGGGCTTCGACCTCCAGTAAGTTGGAAACCATTTGGCGGCTTTCGGGCTCGGAAAGCGCGCTCAAATGGATCTCTGTCAGGCTCCCTCCAAGGATCTCGCGTGCAGCAGCAACTAATTTCCACCCAGGGGTATCCTGTTCCGCACGGGTAATCAGGCACAATAATAGAGGTGTTGAGGAGACTGATGGAAGCAATTTGATCAAGATATCGACCGAAGAAGGGTCCGCCCAGTGGAGATCTTCTAAAACTAATATCACCGGCTGGTGAGAATTGATACTCAGCAGAAGGCTGCGGAGAGCAAACAAATACCTGGTTTGCAGTGATTGCGGATCGAGTGAATTCACTTTATCCATTGCATCGCCTTCCAATTTCAACGAGAGCAGATGTCCTAAATATGGGTATATTTCTTGAATCTCGACAGAATCCTCTGTTTTACCAAATAATTCTTTCAGTAAGGATAACAACGCCAAATGGGTTTCGGTTTCGTCAGCTGCCCTGGGCACACCAATCAGCGAGTAAAGCAAATCAGCTACCAGGTGGTATGCCAATCCCTGTCCATAAGACAGGCAGCGTCCTTCCACCCAGGTTGAGAAAGGCGTGGATGGTTCAGCCATCACAGCAGTTTTCCATTCTCTGATTAATCTCGTTTTTCCCATGCCGGGTTCACCAGTGATCAAAGTGGCTCGACCTAAGCCTGCTCGCACTGCATCGCAGAGCATCAGAAGGGAAGCCAATTCTTCCTCACGCCCTACCATAGGGCTCTCAAACCCTGCTAGCCCTCGCACACTTCCAGGTATGACCTTGGGTTCCAGCATCTGGAAGACGCGTACCGGTTCAGACCGATCCATGACCTCGATTAAGCCCAGGTCAACACATTCGAAAACCGGTGAAATAAACGCGTAGGTGTTTTCCGAAATTAGTGCGGTCATTGGTTGAGCAGCAAATTTTATTCGCGCTGCCAGGTTAACCACACCACCGATTGGAGTGAAATCATATCGTAAGTCACCGCCAACAGGTCCGATCACAACCGGTCCTGTATTGAGGCAAACGCGCACATGAAAGTCGATACCATACTCCCTGCCTACTTCATTATCGAAATCCTCGGCGATGGCGAGCAGATCGAGTGCCGCCTTAGCAGCTCGAATTGGATCGTCTTCGTGTATCACAGGCGCTCCGAAAAAAGCCACCAAGGCATCTCCGAGTAAACGAGCGATAGTACCTTCATAGAGATAAATTGCCTGGGCAAACCGGTCGTAAGCCTTGGTCATGATTGCCGCCCATGCTTCTTCACCAACCTCTTCAGCGATGGCAGTTGACTTAACTACATCCAAATGCAAAACAGTTACGATCCGGCGTTCACCGGTAAGATCGGATGCCGCGCGAACCTTTTCCGCCAGGGGGGGAGGAGCAGCTGTAGTCAAGCGGTTGAGGTGAGCATCATCATCTACTGTGGGAGTGCGCACAGGGTGCCCGCAATGCATACAGAACCGGGCATCCAACAGCAATTCAGCCTGACAGTTAGAACAGTGATGCTTAATGGCCTCCCCGCAGTTCAGGCAAAAGCGCGCTTCTTTGGGGTTTTCAGTCTGGCAATGTGGGCATTTCATAATTTTGATAATCCATTGATCCAGTAATAAGAAATTTTCGATGATACACACAGAGAATAGAACAGCTAGTGTACATATATTGTAACGCCTGTCAAGTCTGTCGGATCGCACACAATCAAGATCACAAGTAAATTCGGCTCTTAAAATGACCTTGGATGTGGTTGTCTCCCCTGTCAGGGACATCTACCTCTTGTCCATTTTGATGAATGTATTGTTCTGGGAAGGCATTCAACTGAGCAAAAAAAATCTGTATCCCCTTGACTCGTGATCCTTGGTAATCTTCGTATCCTGGGAAATTCGGAACCAGCCATTTCTCAGACACCATCTAACAGCCTTATAAAAGCCGGGTGTCTCAACAAACTGGCAATTGTCCGATGATTAATGCAGCAACGCGGCAGGATCGCAATTCCTGGGTGTCCTCTTCTGGCATCCCTGGTTGATCGTGGGGGTGCTGATCGATACCGGAGTTCTGGTTTCACTTTTGTGGATTAATTGGTCATCGGCAGAACTGCTCAGTTCATAATCTTCGAAGACCGAACCGTAAATTATCAATCCCTATTCCAGAGAAGCAACCATGATTCCCTGCTGGTTCAACTGCATAATCGCCGAGGAAATTACTGCTCAACTTATGGAATCGTGAAATCAGGAGACCCTTAAACAGCCACCTAGGACTTCTTATGGCACTTTTCCCCTGCGCCTTGGTTCCATCTCAGTGAATTGAGCTACAGGTCATTCACAAAATGCACTATCTCTTATCTACTAGCATTGAGATACCCTCACCCTCAGCCGCTCCAAACTGCATCTCATAGAGGCGAGCATACAAGCCATCTGGCTCCTCAAGCAGGGTCAGATGTGTCCCTTGCTCCACCAAACGCCCCTCATTGAGAACTAGAACCCAATCGGCGTTGACGATTGTGCTCAGGCGGTGAGCAATCACAAAGGAGGTCCGGCTTTGCATCAGGTGCTCCAGAGCCTCCTGTACCAGACCCTCGCTCTCGCTATCCAACGATGAGGTTGCCTCATCCAGAATCAGGATGCGCGGGTTTTTCAGGATTGCCCGGGCAATTGCCACCCGCTGCCGTTGGCCTCCACTCAGCTTCACCCCGCGCTCACCAACCTCCGTCTCGTAACCACCCGGCAGATCGTTGAGAATGAACTCATGCGCATTTGCCGCTTTGGCAGCTGCTTCGACTTCTTCCCGGGTCGCATCAAGCTTCCCGTACTGGATGTTAGCAAAAACCGAGTCAGAGAATAGGATAGTCTCCTGTGGTACGATTCCGATTTGCTCCCGCAAACTGGGTAGATCTACCTCGCGAATATCATAGCCGTCAATGGTCACCACGCCCGCGTCTGCATCCCAGAAGCGCGGGATCAGGCTGATTAAAGTCGATTTCCCGGCACCGCTGGGCCCAACCAAGGCAATAACCTGTCCAGGTTGGGCAAGGAAAGATACTTCTTTGAGTACAGGAATATCTTCTGAATAAGTAAAGCTTACCTGCTCAAAGCGCACTTCTCCGATCAAAGGAGGCAGGATCACCGCTCCCGGCTTGCTGACAATATCCGGCTTCTCATCCAACAAATCAAAGAGGTGCTCAGTAGCTCCTATTGCCCCCTGGAAGCTTGCATACAAGCCTGCTAACGAGGCAATCGGGGCCGCGACCATCATAGTATAGATGAGATAAGCTACCAGATCACCCGCTGTAAGCCGTCCCTGGATGACTTCATAAGCACCAAACCAAAGTGTGATTGTGATCGAGGCAAAAGCCATAAAACCAATGATGGGTCCCAGCACAGCCCCAATTTTAGCTCGCCGTATGGCTGCAGTATAAATTTCATCAACCGCGCTGGAAAAACGATCGATTTCATAGCGCTCCCTGGCGAAGGATTTGACGATGCGAACGCCCGCGACCGTTTCTTCCACCACACTTGCGGATTTGGCCAGTGCATCTTGTACCGCCTTTGACTCACGCCGGATCTTGCGCCCCAACCAGACCATGGTCAGGGTGATGAAGGGCACCCCCAGTAAGATGATCAAAGTCAGCCGCCAGTCCAACCAGAACAGCAAGACAGCAGCCCCGATCAGGGTTATTACTTGACGAAGCAGCGCCACCAGATCATCGGTGATGGCAGATTGCAGCAGCGCGGTATCGTTGGTGATGCGTGAAACGATTTCCCCGGTGCGGTTATCCCCAAAAAAGCGCAGGGATAAATCCTGCAGGTGGCTGTAAACCTGCACCCGTATATCAACCACAGCATTCTCACCCACATAAGCCAGGGAGAGCCGGTGAATGAAGCTGGCAATCGACTGCAGAATGAAGACCACAAACAGTCCAATCGCGAGTCGATTGAGCTGTGGTAGATCATTATCGACTAAGATTAGATCGACCAGGTTGCGAATGACCAATGGAAGAATCAAGCCCAGTCCCACGCTGAAGAGCAGGGCAATGATCGAAATGACCATCCATTTCATATACGGTCTTACATATCCCAGTAACCTCGTGTAGATTCCCAGTTCTTCTCTCGAGATGCGAGATTTCGGTCTTTCATCCCCCTGTTCGTAGCTGCGGCCTATTCTTCGTCTTCTTCCAAACATCATTTACACCTTGTTACGCATATTGCAAAATGTTCTCTTCTTCACATTGAACCTATTTTAGCCTGCCACATGCAAATCAGAGTTATTCTGGATGATTTTACCAAATAAGAGATAGTTGAAGTAGCAATCCTTGCACCTGGAGAAACACACTATACCTGGATCCATACTTATGCTGAAGTCGTAATTGGCAGAAATTGAAGTAAGATTAACCTTTGAACAATATTATTATAGTTTTATCCATCCACCAGGAGAAATATTGATGCCAGACTCATTCCCCATTGGTTCACAACCACCGCTGGGTGAAGTTCCAGATAAAATGATCGCCCAGGTGATCCGCTCAGAACGCTTCGGTGATCCGCGTACAGCTTTTCAGATTGAGGAGATAGAGGTCCCTTCGATAAAGCCGGGCGAGGTATTGATCAGCGTCATGGCAGCCGGTGTTAATTTTAACAACGTTTGGGCTGCCAGGGGCCTCCCCATCGATGTCATCCGTATTCGCCAAAAGATGGGCGAACCTTATGATTTTCACATCGGCGGCAGCGATGTTTCGGGCATCGTTTATGCAGTGGGGAGTGAAGTAGATAACATCTCGATCGGCGACCAGGTCGTCGTCCATCATGGCTGGTGGAGACCGGACGACCCATGGGTCCAGGCCGGTAAGGATCCCATGCTGGCTCCCTCGGCTGCCATTTGGGGCTACAACACCAATTTCGGCTCCTTTGCCCAATTCTGTGTTGCCCAATCCCACGCCGTGCTGCCAAAAGCACCCCATTTAAGCTGGGAAGAGGCAGCCGCACCAACATTAGTGGGTACCACAGCTTACCGCATGCTCTTTGGTTGGGAGGGTAACGTCTGCAAAGATGGGGATGTAGTGCTGGTCTGGGGTGGTTCAGGGGGCCTGGGAGGCCAGGCCATCCAGCTGGCCACCGTCCATGGAGCCCATGTGGTAGCGGTCGTCTCCAATGATGAGCGCGGTGAATACACCAAATCTTTGGGGGCAGTCGGCTATATCAACCGCAAAGAATTCTCACACTGGGGTATCCCTCCGCACTGGTCTGATGCAGCTGGACAAAAGGAATGGCTGAGCGGCTGCCGCGCCTTCGGCAAAGCGCTCTGGGAGGCTCTTGGAGAAAAACGCAATCCCGAGATCGTCTTCGAGCACCCTGGAGAAGCGACCATCCCGACCAGCATCTTCGTTTGTGAAACAGGCGGCATGGTGGTGATTTGCGCGGGGACAACCGGGTATACCGCTTCCGTAGATTTGCGCTACCATTGGGTGCGCCAGAAAAGGCTGCAGGGTTCTCATGGCAGCAATGACGAGCAAGCTGCAGCTTATAACCAGCTGGTCTACGATGGGAAAATCAACCCCTGTCTGGGGCAGGTATACGCCTTTGATGAGATCGGCCAGGCGCATTACGACATGGAGCAGGGGAAAACGGTGAATGGAAACCGGGTAGCTTTGGTCGGTGCTGAGGAACCGGGCTTAGGTCGCAGATAACCCTCCATCGAATTTATTTTCCATTAATTCAAGACGCAGCCTGCTGCGTCTTTATTTTTAATGCCCAGATCCCAATCTTGAGTTGATCAATAACCAGTTAATACCCCGTCGCAGGTGGTGATTTTCCACCCCCAGATCCCCCTCTACAATCCTGTATAAAACCCCTTTCCGGACTCGTGTGATTCCATCTGGTTTGCTATATGCTATGGACAAATCTATCAGCAAGAGAAGAGGAGTTTACACAATGAGTAACAGCACTCACCACACTTCGTCAAATCAACTGCCATTGTATCCTGGATATGAATACCGCTCAGACCTGGAAATATTTGGCTGGCCTTTGGTGCATATCACCAGAGGTTATGAGCCCCTGACAGGCAGACCACGGGTCTCAAAAGGTGTCATCGCAATTGGGGAAATTGCTATCGGTGTCCTGGCCGTGGGTGGATTTGCTTTTGGAGGGCTTGCAGTTGGAGGCATGGGGGTAGGGGTGATCGCTTTAAGTGGTCTGGCGATAGGTGGCGTCTCAGTTGGTGGAATCGCTCTGGGAGCACTGGCTGCTGTCGGTGGGGTGGCTTATTCACTGGTGTACGCGGTCGGCGCTATGGCCCACGCACAATATGTGATCAGTCCCATACGGGTAGACCGGGAAATCTTTGACCTCCTGAGGCAATTCTGGTCAGGAATTCGTCACATTCGATAAACCAAACCTTACTGCACAATTCCAGGCTCGCAGATAGCTGCTCAAATAATTTAGGTTGGAATCAAGCAATGAAAAGGAGTTTACGATGATTAACAACATTTCTATCTCAACAGAAGAACGAACAAACGGTGCTGGCTATATGAAGCGGCTAAGACCCCTGTTAGAAATTCTAGTCGCTTTCCTACCAATCCTGGTGCTTGGCATCATCGGTACCAAGTTGGGAACTGATACCCTGCTCGGGGGAATGCTCGTCACCCTTGGTTATGTTCTGAGCATCCTGGTGGCATCAGTGCTGCTAAAATTGCGGGGAAGCAGCTGGCGTCAAATCGGGATGGCTCGACCGCAAAGCTGGAAGCGTACAGTACTGCTGGGCATCGGTGTACTGGTCGCCTTGCTGCTCATGAACATCGTTCTTCAAGTGATCGTCCTCAATCTGCCTGGTGCTGCGGTGCCGCCAATCGACCAGAGCCGCTTCAATCCTCTTGAAGGTGATTTGGTAATTTTCCTATTATTTGTAGTTCTTTCCTGGACGACGATCGCCTTTGGTGAGGAGATGTTTTACCGGGCTTTCCTGATCACCCAGCTCGAAGATGGTATTCCAAAATCAAAGTTGGGAACCGCACTGGCCTTGCTTGGCAGTTCTGTCATCTTCGGCCTCGTCCACTGGGTCGAGGGGCCTTTAGGGGTGGTAAACACCTTTTTTATGGGGCTTCTACTAGGTGCGGTCTATCTGCGTTCTGGGCGCAACCTGTGGATAACGATTATTGCTCACGGCCTGGCAAATTCTATTCGCTTCTTATTCCTGTTCCTCGGAGCTGCATGAACATCTCCAACTCTGCAAATTATCCATTCATCTTCAGCCTGATTCCCCCTTCTCCCTTCCTTCTAGAAGGGGGAATCAGTTATTTAAAGGTTTTTACCCATCCCAGGTATTGACTTTCCACCTGCGACTCCCCCCCTGGAGACCCACATAAAACACCTTTCCAGGCTCGTGTACTTCTTCTTGATTTGCTGTATGCTTGGCATATCTTAATTCAACCAGTAAAAAGGAGTTCACCAATGATTAACGAAACATATCTCGCAGCCAGCAAGTACACCAACAGCCCACATATTATGAAGAAATTGAAAGTTCTGCTGGGGATGCTGGTCGCTTTCCTGCCAATTATAGTACTCGGCACTATTGGAACCGTGCTGGATGGAGGCACGCTTCTTGGCGGCATGCTGATTAATCTTGGTTATGTGCTCAGTATCCTGATCACCGGGATCATGCTGAAGCGGCAGGGCAGCAGCTGGCGTGACATCGGATTGGTACGTCCAAAAAGCTGGCTTCGCACAATTGTCCTCGTCATTGGAACCGTGATCGCTTTGACAGCAATCAGCCTCGCTATCTTAAACATCGCCCAGCTCATACCTGGAGCAGCGGGTATAAACGTAAGCCGATATAACCCGCTGCAAGGAAATTTACCGCTCTTACTTTTATATATTTTGCTGGCATGGACCACAATTACCTTCGGTGAGGAAATGATGTACCGAGCCTTTCTGATCACCCAATTGGGCGAAATATTTCAAGGAGCGAAGCTGCGCTGGGTACTGGCCCTGATCTTCAGTTCAGTCATCTTCGGCTTGATCCATTTCTATCAAGGACCTCTGGGAATTGTGAATACCTTCCTCGTGGGTATTCTGTTTGGAGCGGTTTATTTACGCAGCGAGCGCAACCTGTGGATAACCATTATCGCTCATGGTCTCTTCAACACACTGAGCTTTGTGCTCATGTTCTACGGTATCTAATAGACCCTCATGTTTCAACCCGCCTTTAGATAGGATATTCCTCCCCCTGCTCACTACTCAATGACTTGGTGAGAAGAGGGGGGAGGTTTTTCCGAAATCACCCGTTTAAATTATAATAAACCTGATGAACAATCCTCATTCTCGAACGAATCGTTTCCAGCAGCTGCGCTGGAGATTGACCCTGACCTACACTGGTGTGACTGTCGGCGCGCTGATCACTGTGGAGCTTGTCCTGCTCATAATCGCTGGAATTGGCGTCGTCATCCTCACCAATAGCGGATTTCTTCCAGAGCAGCTGATCCAAGCCGCTTCTGCTGACTATGCCCCGGTGCTGCAGTTCTATCTTGCCCAAACCCCACCTGATCAGGAGAGCATAGCGGAATGGTTGCAAGGAGTTGGATCTGCATCGAGTGTGACATTGCCGCTCTCATTTGAAGCTACTGACGAGATGCTGGTAATAGAGGCGAATGGAACTTTACTCGCTATGAAACCACCTGATTTACTGGAAAACGACCTGATTGGAGCACCGTTTGATGGCCAGGCAATTCCAGGCTTGGCGGAACCACTTCTAGCGGCTTTGGCGGGAGCAGAGGATCCTGAAAGCTTATACTCCTTCGACGAAACCGGCCAGAAAGTCATCTTGGCGCTTCCAATACGGGATGAGTCTCACCAAGCGGTACTGGGTGTTTTGGTCGGAATTGGAGAACTACCCACGGTGTGGACTCAATTGGGTGATCTGCTGCCAATTATTGGCGTAAGCCTCTTGTTCTTCACCATCGTCGCTGGCCTGGCAGGCACGGTATATGGCTTTCTGGCAGCACGGGGACTCGTTCAGAGACTGGATCGCTTGGCTGAGGCAAGTCTGGCCTGGAGTCAAGGCGATTTCACAGTGCGTGCCGAAGATCCCTCCGGGGACGAGTTGGGGCAGTTAGCCCATCGTCTAAATGAGATGTCCCAGCAGCTGAACGAAATGATGGAAACTCGCCGTGAATTGGCTGTGGTCGAAGAACGAAACCGGCTGGCGCGCGATCTCCACGACAGCGCCAAACAGCAAGCCTTCGCCGCATCCGCTCAAATAAGCGCGGCCCACAAGCTGCTTAAAGAAGACCCGCAGGCAGCCGAAGTCCATATCAAAGAAGCTGAGCGGTTGACATTCGCCTTACGACAGGAGCTGTCCAGCTTAATTCAACAACTCCGCCCGGCGGCACTGGAAGGGAAAGGTCTGGCAGTCGCGCTCAGTGATTATGCAGAAGATTGGTCCCGCCAGAACCGGATACCCGCTGAAGTGCGCGTGCGAAAGGAAAGAACACTACCATTGGAGATTGAGCAAACGGTTTTCCGTATTGTGCAGGAAGCATTAGCTAATGTGGCTCGCCATAGCAACGCCAACCAGGTAGAGATCGGTCTGATCTTTTCCAAAGAGGCTGTTTCCTGCTCGATCCATGATAATGGTGATGGGTTCGACCCAGCTGCCAGGAGTAAAGGATTTGGATTGCGTTCGATGGACGAACGTGCAGATGCCTTGGGAGGAAATCTCTCGATCGAGTCCAGTACAGGTGAAGGAACTACTATTTCAATTAGCATCCCGATAACTGATGCAATCAATTCCGCCGAGGAGGCATTAGATGAATAATCCCATAACGGTATTACTCGTCGATGATCATAAACTTGTCCGGCAGGGTGTGCGCGCTTTTCTGGAAGCACATGACGAATTCCTGGTTGTTGGTGAGGCTGAATCCGGATCTGTGGCTGTCAAATTAGCGGAGGAATATATCCCGGATGTAGTACTGATGGATCTGATCATGCCGGAGATGGACGGCGTGGAAGCCACCCGCCAGGTCAAGAACATCAGCCCCCGCTCGCATGTTGTAGTTCTGACTTCCTATCACGAGGATGAGCATATTTTCCCTGCCCTAGAAGCTGGAGCGACATCTTATATACTCAAAGACGTTGACATGGAAGAATTGGCGGAGGCTGTTCGGCGATCAGCACGGGGTGAGGTCACCCTCCACCCCCGCGTCGCATCCCGTATCCTCCAGGAACTGCATGGAGCCAAGCAGGATGAAGTCAATCCTTTCACCGAATTAACAAAGCGTGAGATGGAAGTTCTTAAATTAATCGCCAGTGGGTTGAGCAATAGTGAAATTGCTGATCAATTGGTGATCAGCGATCACACAGTTAAAGGTCACGTCAGCAATATTTTCAGCAAGCTGCACCTCGCAGATCGCACCCAAGCTGCTGTTTATGCCTGGCAAAAAGGTGTGGTGCGTCGCGATTAATTTATTCCGCAGGGGAGAATTTTCATCCAGGATTAACCAAGAGATAAAACTGAATAATTAGGTATTCTGAGCAAATCAGCTTGGGCTCTTCACCTGCGCTAACGCAGCAGCGTCGCATAATAGATCGCCGCCCCAATGTGGATTAATGCCGCCACAAACAGCGCCAGCCCAATCGGTACATGCAAAGTATGCCATATTGCCATCAACCGGCGGGCTTGAACCAGGGAGGATCGCTGCCGGTCCAGCGAGCGGCGTCTTCTTAATATCTCAGAAAGGGATGCAGCTTGAGCTCGGGTTTTAGGGTCCATTTTCCTGCGTACATTCCACATATTGATGCGGTAGCTAAAATCCCCAAATGGGTTTCCAATGCCCGGTGATGACCCCGAAGCAGATACTGTTGAATATTTTAAAAACTGCTCAGATAAATCCGGTCGCCTCCCCAACCAGGCCCCGATCTCCGCTTCGAGAGCCTCGCTGCGTGACTGCATCTCGCTTGCCTCGATCTCCATCCCATCAGCGCTGCGCGGGATAGCCGTATAGATATAGCGCCCGATAAAACCGCTGAGCACGACTACCCCGGTCATCAGCATAACCATGCCTGCCAAACCATTAAACTTCCAGGAGGAATGCAGCAAGACCATATAGGGACCAACCAGACCAGTGACAATATGAAACTGCAGCCAAAAGGAAACAGGTCCCCAGCGAGCGCTGCGGCTTCTTTTTCGCATTGTGTAGAGCATCTCTGTCATCAACATCAAGAGGAAACCTGCAATTCCGAGTGTATGACCAAAGAAATCACTGGCCGCAGGAATACCGCCCAGCAGCAGCACAGCTGCAATATATATGATCGAGATGGTCAGGATAGCGATGAATGCTACCCAAAGTTCACGCGTACTGCGGTGCATGAACAGATTTCCTTTGCGTCCAGAACTCGGCGATCAGGTCCGCGACGGGAGCATTCGGTTCCAGAAGTTTTGTCCGAATCGAGGTAATATCTATTTTTTCTGCCACGATAGAGTGCAGTGGTTTGGATAGTGTCTGATCTCCCATTACGATTACGCCCAAGATCGCTTTTTCTCCCAGCATTAACCTCAGGCGGTTGACCTCAAAATCCTGTTGGGCGGCAATTGCATCCGGAAGCTGGCGCCAGGTTTCGCTATCCCCGCGGGCAATACCGATCAGGTCATCATCCGTTCCTTTTCCCACTGTTCCGACGATGGTCGTGGTCAGACCTGCCAGCCGCGTCACATTAAAAGCAACAGGCTTCAAATAGACTTGGCTGGCTCCGGCCATATTCATTCCAGCGATAGCACCTTGCTGGCGCGCGGGTCCCCACAGCGAATCCAGAACTGAATTGCCAGTAAAGGGGTCATAGACCTGGGCCACATCTCCCGCCGCGAAGATATCGGCCGCGCTGGTTTGTAAATATTCATCCACCAGGATTCCACGCTCGACACGCAATCCACTCTCCTGTGCGAGCTTCATGCGGGGACGGATACCGATCGCAATCGCCACCAGGCTGCTGCGGATTAGGCTGCCATCTTTCGTACGCACACCGGCGACTTGATTCTTTTTGGCTAGGATTTCCAGCAACTCGGTATTGTAGTGGATTTGGACACCGTGCTCCTTAAGCCGCTCTTCAATAATTCGAGATTCTGTTTCATCTAAAACATTATGCCAGTAGCGATCGCGCCGCAAGAAATAATGTGTCTTTACGCCTTTCGCCACCAACCCTTCAACGATTTCCAAAGCGGTAATACCACCCCCAACCACAACTGCAACTTGCCTTCTGCGTGCCCTGGATAAGATCTGCCGTGCGTCATCCAAATTATCTAACTTAACCACACCATCTAAATTTGCGCCGGGAATATTGGTATGCGCAGCGGAGGCTCCAGTAGCAATCAGCAGTCGATCATAAGCGAGATGATTGCTATTATGCAGTTCAACCTGGTGCTGGTCGGGGAGGATTCTGACCACCCGCGCCTGCTGGGGGTGGACACCCAATTGTTTAAAATCTTGTGCATTGAAAGGGAATAACTGTTTCTCATTCAGCTCACCGGTAAGGTAATATGCCAGACCGGGTCGGGAATAATATCCGAAGCGCTCTTCGCACAACAGAACAATCTCCGCTGCAGCCTCCGAACTGCGGATCGATTCTACCGCGGCGATTCCAGCCGCACCGCTACCAATAATCACATAACGACGGATACTACACCTCTCTTTTTAATGTTGGTAGCGGTTCAAACAAACTGCTGCGCTCAAAACGCAGTACACCGCGTGGACATCGGGCTACGCACTCGCCACAGGTCAGGCAATAACCCTCACTGATCGACCGTCCTTTCCAGGCATAACGGCGCACATCGATCCCGATCGGGCAGGCGTAGGAGCAGATGCCGCACTGCACGCAGCGTGTTGAATCAGGCACAACGCAGCCCTCGGCGCGTGTCTGGTGTTTTGTAGCTTCGCCGCG
>JALHTN010000078.1 GCA_022865865.1 Anaerolineales bacterium | reverse complement strand
TCTGAACGGGTTAACTTCCCATACCGTCATTGATTCAGTCTACCTGGCACATGGCAGCCCCCGTCAGCCCATTTGGGAATATGTTCTTGACACACACACAGCATTACTCAATTTCAATCATTTTGATACCCCCTACTGCTTCGTGGGTCACAGCCACTTACCCTTGAGATTCCAAAAACAAAATGAGAAGAGGGATGCTGACCTGTCTATCCCCCAAGTTGGGATTTCGACAGCTATGGTCCCACGAGCAATATTCAACCCTGGCTCAGTTGGACAACCGCGCGATCATGATCCGCGTGCTGCCTACGCGATTTTTGATCCGGATCGTCAGACATGGACCTCCCGCAGGGTGGCTTACGATATCCAAAGTGTGCAAGACAGGATGCGATCTGCGAAATTACCCCCGCGGCATATCCAGCGATTGAGCGCAGGTTGGTGATTTTATTTGCTCAGAAGAAGCTATGAAAATTCTCCGGGAACTTATCCCAACCATCAGGCGTCCTAAGAGGGAATTTATTTTGGAGGATTACCAATGAACAACAAATTTTTCCTATCAATTAGTCTACTAGCCCTCTTACTGGTTGCCTGTGCCTCCCCCCAGCGATCAGCAATTTCAGGGGTTGAATCTGGCTTTGCAGATGAGGCAATATTTGCCGAATCTCCTGCGGCTGAACCACGTGCGATTAATGAAGAATCGATGCTGGATTCAAACGTCATTAATTCTGCTGAACGTATTGTGATAAAAAATGCAGACCTGGAGATAGTAGTGGATGCACCGGACGAATCGATGGAATCAATCAGCCGCTTGGCAGAAGAGATGGGTGGTTTTGTTGTCAGCGCAAACCTTTACCAAACCCGGACCTCGGATGGGCAGGAAGTACCCAGGGCTGCGATAACAATTCGAGTACCAGCAGATCATCTGCAAGAGGCGCTGGTAAGGATTGAAGCAGAAAGCGATCGTTTACCGCTCAACAAGAACATTCACAGCCAGGATGTAACCAGCGATTATACCGATCTGCAATCACGATTGACAAATTTAGAGGCTGCCGAAGCGCAGCTGATGCAGATCATGGAATCAGCGAACAGAACCGAGGATGTATTGAATGTCTTCGACCAATTAACCCGCGTCCGGGAACAGATTGAAGTGCTTACGGGACAGATCCAGTATCTTGAGAATTCAGCAAAATTATCAGCAATCAGCGTCGAATTAATCCCCAACGAGATCATTCAGCCAATATCCATTGGGGGATGGGAACCAATTGGCGTGATTAAGGATGCAATTCAATCTTTGATCATCGCCCTTCAGGGGTTGGTTAATATCGGCATTTGGCTGGCTTTGTTTATCCTGCCCATCATTTTAATCATCGGTGTTCCATTATTCTTTATCATCCGTGGTCTTCGAAACCGGCGCCGGAGAGGGAAAGAAAATCAATCCGCGGCAGAATCTGAAGCCTTACCACCAGAGGAAGAACCAGATCAAGAGAAATAACAAAACGAACAGCAAGCCAGGGAACACCCCATCCATAATATCTCTCCTGGATGGGGTCTATTTTTTTTAGTAACCCACAAAACAATAACACGAATTTCAAGGGGTATAATTCCTAACCTATGGAAGATTTGATTGAAAATGCCTGGAATTTATTCGGGATCCGCATTTCCGCATCTCAACAAGCTGCTTTTGAGACCTATGAAAGTGAGCTGATGGAATGGAATGCTCGCTATAACCTTACTGCCATCGATAATCCACAGCAGATCAGACTCAAACATTTCCTGGATTCACTTTCTTGCACCTTGGCGATGCGTGACACTCCCACAAATCGAGTCATCGATGTTGGCACAGGAGCAGGTTTTCCTGGAATCCCCTTGAAAATTCTCAATCCAAAAATTAAATTGACCTTGGTCGAATCTGTGGCCAAAAAAGCAGTTTTCTGCCAGCATATCTGCGAGGCAGTTGAGATCAATAATGTTGAGATCATCCAGGAACGTGCTGAAATTGTTGCCCAGCGGTCAGAAATCCGGGAACAATGTGATTGGGTAATCGCCAGAGCCGTCGCGGCATTACCTATCCTGGTTGAATACCTGCTCCCACTCGTTCGCATGGGAGGTTACGCTCTGGCAATGAAAGGTGAAAGTGGTCCCGCAGAAGCTCAATCCGCCCAAGCTGCGATTCACCTCCTGGGTGGTCAGGTTAAGCAGTTAATTCCAGTGACTCTTCCTGGCGTTGAAGAAGAACGCTATTTGGTTGTAATCGAGAAAATCGCGGCTACACCAGATCGCTTCCCCCGCCGGGTAGGCATCCCTGCAAAGAGGCCACTTGGATATAATTGAAGGTGCTCTCAAAAATATTATTTGGATAACTGTTCAATACGACCATCCTGTACTTCCCAGAGTGTTGCATTACCGATAAAACCCGCTGTAAATAAATCCAGGTCAGTTGTTGTCAACAAAGTTTGTCCACCGCTGGTAATTCGATTCAGCAAATCTTCCCGCCTGGTGGGATCTAGTTCTGCTAAAGCTTCATCCAGCAATAATACCGGTGAGAGATTGGTTTTTTCTTCCATCCAGGTCATCTCAGCAATCTTAACCGCCAACATTGCAGTCCGCACCTGCCCTCGAGAGCCATAAATACCGAGGTCGATCCCATTTTCCAGGAATCTGAGCTCATCCCGATGAGGCCCCAAGGTGGTAACTCCCCTGGCAATATCCACGCTTCGCTGAACAACCAAACGTTGTGCAAATCCCTGCTGGATTTCATCCATAGTCAAACCACCTCGGTCTACAGGATCATCTAAGGGTAATGAAATTTGTCCTGGAGTTTCTGGTACGGGATCGTAAGCTGGTTGATAAGATAATCGCAGAATTGCTTTCCCTCTGGTTAAATCCCGGTGGTTAGGGGTTGCGATACGAGCTAATTGCTGTACAGCTTGAATCCGATTGTAAATCAGGCTTGAACCTTTTGAAACTAAAAGATCATCCCAATAATTCAGCTGATCGGCATCGCCCCCAAACTCCTGGAGCTGCTTTAATAACGCATTACGCTGGGATAATGCCTGCATGTAATCTGCCAAAGTCCGGTTGAAATCCGGGATCACTTGTGACATGGCCAAGTTGAGGAAACGGCGTCTCTCTTCAGGAGGCCCCTCTATCACAGTCACCATTTGGGGTAAGAATAGGACCGCCATAAATTGACCCACAGCGTCACCCAATTTCATCTTCAAGCCATCCAGCAAAATTTCTTTGCGGATTCGGGAGGAGCCATTAATGCCGTTGGTTTCCTTGATGATCCGGATTTCCAATTGGCTTTGTGAACCACCTCGCTCAAACTGGGCGATAATGCGACCAACTGCCAGCGGCTCACGCGCTGCCACAAAATTTACCAGCTCCCGATCATGGATGGCATGAAAAGAAGTGAATGTTGCCAGGTAATAGATCGCCTCTAACAGACTGGTTTTTCCTTGACCATTAGCTCCCACCAGCAGCAGCGGTCCATTGGGAAAACCCATATCTAGCCGGGCAAAATTACGAAAATTTGTCAGTGATAGGTGTTTGAGATACATTTTTCATACAAATGCCACGGAGGGGTAAGCGCCGTGGCATGTAATATTATGGTTTTGTCAAGCAGGTCTCAGTCAGCTAGTCCGATTTGGGTCGTCTCACCCTCGATAGGCCATACTTTTTCAGCGCGGTCAACAAATAGGATGCCATTCAAGTGATCTACCTCGTGCAGGAAAATCCGTGCCAGCCACCCGGAAGCTTTCAATTTCATTGGCTGGCCATGACGATTAAGGCCTTTAACCGTTATCGTTATCGGACGGCTGACGTCACCCACGATCCCCGGAATCGACAAGCAACCTTCAGTGCCGACCTCCTCGTCGGCTGAAGAAAGGGTGATTTTCGGATTGACGTATATATATAGTTTTGGTGGTGCCTCTTCATCCTCACTGTCATTGAACTCGACAACGATCACACGCAGCGGGACATTCATCTGTGGCGCAGCTAAACCCACCCCAGGTGCAACCCGCATCGTATCCACCATATCATCGATCAGGGATTGCAGCTCCGCTCCAAATGAAGTCACCTTGCGCGCTTTGCGGCGCAGGGTTTCATGAGGCACGGTAATAATCTCACGGATAGCCATCAGGCCCTAATTCTACCTCGAAATCATCATCATAATCATCATAGTAATCGTCTTCTTCGACCTCGTCTGCATTCTCGTGGTAGACCTCGATCACATCCACAAAGCGCTGCCTTTGTTTTAGCGCGTCAACTTTCTCTTTATCTCGGCGCTGTGAGTATATGCGGTTAAATATATCTTGCTGGATCCTGGCAGGTTCGTGCACGTTTCTGAAAACGAATTGGGTTTCACCAACATTGATCGTGACCAATCCATAATTAAGCATATAACCAAAAAAACCAGCCCTTTCATGTTCTAAACTGAGAATATTTTCCAGTGGAGCTGCTTTCTTCACTTCTGTCCCCAGAGGTTTGCGTTCGATATCAATAATAAATTTATCTGTCACTTGATAAATATCATTGCGCCAATCTATATAACGGTAAAGCCACCATGGAATCAGAACCAACAGGATGAATGCCATACATAATCCCAACAATATTTCAGCTGTTTGAGCCGTAGTTTGACCTCGCAGGAACAAATTTGTGATAATACCTATCCCCAAAATTGCTAAGAAAATTAATAATGTTGGCAGCCATATTTTCCCGAACAAGGTCGGCCAATATTTGCGATAAGTGATCACATCCCCCTCTTCAAAGCGCATTGTGAAGATGTGACCGAATGATTTCTGCCTGACGCTGTCCTTCTGCTCGACACCCTTGTCTGCTTCTTTCCCAGTCCATTCCTCACCTACCACACCAGAATCTTCACTCTCTTCCCAGCCTAATCGTGTCCGCAGTTCTTGATCGATCTCCCGCTTTTCCCGACGCTCAGATCCCTTTTGAATCTTTTCCCGGTACTCATTGATGAACTTGATCATGCCTTGGGGATCTTTTAAGTTATGAAAGATTATCTCACCCGTAAATGTTTTGACGATTACATCACCATAGTGGAACGTTCGACCCAATAATGTGCTTTTTGTATTGACTGCCAAAATGGTTGTCAAGGGTGCTTCATCTCTACTCTCATAAAACCAGATCACTTTTTCAACCCAAACCACGCGCTGGTTGGTTGTTATGTAGTAATCATTACCCCAATCTATCCAATTCCAGATTCCCCACAATACGGCAAACAGCGCTAACCCAATTGAACACACCGCACCTGTTGTCCAAATCGTATTTGAGGCATTCGCAGCTGAAACTGTAAATATTATGGTTAATGCCGCCAGGCTGATGATTACCGGTCCTATAAAACTGAAAATTAAAATCGCTTCATGTTTCCGGGCTACGTAGGCGATTATTTCATCTTCTCCTACCCAGGAAAATTTTCCGGATTTAACCAATTGTTGACTCTCGGGACTGCGAGCCATCCAGGGTTTGATCTCCGGAAAATCCAATAACAAACGGTAAAACTCTTCTTCATCAATATGGAGTAGCTCAGTCGGCTGATCGCTTGTGATGAAAGCCTTCACAGTATGCCCATATAAGTAAGCTTCCTCAATAAAATACCCACCCGGACCGAGCGGATCCTGTTGTTCAGCCTCCTCTTCACCATAAATAAATACTTTTCCCGATTGGATGATATAGAAATCTTCGACTGCATTTCGACCAGCAAAAAGTGGTTGCCAGGGCTCAAGAAGTAAAAAATTAAACCTGGGAGCAATCGCTGCCAGCTGCTCGTCGCTCAGGTCTTGGAAAACCTCAACCTGAGATAGGAAGCGCAATTTATTATCTACCTCGGGACTCATAGACTCATTTTAGCATGAACCGAAAAAATCAGGGAGATCATGCTTAGAGGTGTTAGAATCTAATTAAATATTCATACGAGAGGTATACAACAATGCCCATTCACTTTGGTACAGATGGTTGGCGGGCTGTAATTTCAGATACATTCACATTCCACAATTTGCGTTTAGTTGCCCAGGCCATCGCGGATGCTGTTAAGTCAGATGCCTGGAATGTCGGTGCTCCTGCAGGACAATCCATCGATACTAAAAAGATGGTTGTAGGTTTCGATACCCGCTTCCTCTCTGACCGTTATGCAGCTGAGGTAGGACGGGTGCTGGCTGGAAATGGTTATACCGTATACCTTACGCAAGGTGACGCGCCCACACCCGCAGTATCTTTC
>JALHTN010000589.1 GCA_022865865.1 Anaerolineales bacterium | reverse complement strand
GCTATTTTTCAGTTGAGATGCCTTTGCATCCAGTATTACTCGATAGCTTTTGGATCGACAAGACCGAGGTGACCAGCAGGCAATACCTGAAATGTGAACAAGACGGTGTATGTGAGCCAGTCAAGTGTGAAATCGAGGGCGATCACTACCCGGTGGTATGTGTCACCTGGAGTCAAGCGGCGGTTTACTGCCAGTGGGCCGGGGTGCGCTTGCCCACCGAAGCAGAGTGGGAATATTCTGCCCGTGGACCCGAGAGAAATGCCTACCCGTGGGGAGATGAGTTTGAGGGAACGCTGCTTAATTACTGCGACAGCAACTGCACATTGAACAAAAGGGATGAGCAGTTTGATGATGGTTATGCCGGATCTGCACCCGTGGGCAGCTACCCTCTGGGTGCCAGCTGGGTGGGCGCGTTAGACATGGCCGGAAATGTGTGGGAGATGGTCGCCGATTGGAATGGTGCCTATTCAGAGCAGGATCAATTGAATCCAAGCGGTCCTCAAACGGGCTCCCGGCGGGTGGCACGCGGCGGGTCGTGGCACGCCAGTCCTGATCATGTGCGCAGTGCTCTGCGTACCCACATGGGACCCAATGATACTGTCGACCATGCTGGCTTCCGCTGCGCCCAATCACCCCAACAAGATTGAATCTACAAAGAGTACCAGGATTTACCTATGATCTCCCGCACATTGTCCGTGTTGAATTTGCATGCAGACTCGGCATTCATTTCTGATTGCCAGGTTTAAACCTGTGCCAGGGGGCAGATGATTAATATATTGGTACCAAAAGGATCTTGCACGGGGCAAAAACGAACTGGCTCATACATGAGCTCGTCAGATGGTGGTTCCCCCACCCCTCCGGCCTCGATAAACGCGGCTTGCAGCCGGTCAGCCTCGTCAGGAGTCTGCATGATGATATTCAACTCCATATTCTGAGGATTCCCCGCTTCTCCTTTAAGCAAGGTCAGCCAGGTATTCCCTAACCGCCAACCGCGAGTTCTCTTGCCTTCCACATAAGCCGGCTCTCCAAGCACTTGGGTGTAGTATTTGATTGCAGCTTCGTAATCCCTGAAGAACAGCGTAGTGCCGTGCAGCCCCAGGAATTCAAATCGCGGAGCAGGCGTGGGTTTGGTAAAAAAATTTTCTCGGTAGCTATCAAAATCCATTAGTCTCACCTCTAAACAGCGTCCTATGCCAAATATCGATTGCCGGCCACGCCTGTTTGGTAGAAATTAATCAACCTTGCTAGCTGCTTCCTGTTTCTTGGATTTCCATTGCTTAACCAAAGCTCGATAACCGGGATCATCCCAGATTGAGACCAGGTCGCTATCCTCCAGAGACCACGCGATCATGTCCGAGTTCAAGGAAAAAGCCTGGTTTAATCTGTCAATTGCTTTCTCTTTATCACCGCTCAATGCATAGAAACAGGCAAGGTTGTAGGTAGATTGTCCCTGCCAGGTTGAAGAATCATCCAGGGCATGCATTTGGAGGGTGACCTCTTCCATCAGCTGGCTGCCAAGGCTAGGTTCGCCGCGCTTACCGTAGGATAACGCGATATGCCAGGGCGGGTGGAAATAGCCAT
>JALHTN010000077.1 GCA_022865865.1 Anaerolineales bacterium | reverse complement strand
CAAAATCTTCAAAATTCCTATCTCCGCTGCAAGCGGACGGAGTATTACGGAATTTTGCCCCTACGGGTACAGATTTTGTTAAAGCTCGGAACCCACGTAGCAAGCTACGGGGTATTCTGTAAAAATAAACATCCAATTAACTTGTGGAATGCCCACCCCAACCAGCAGTGCGTAGCCCATGAAAATGATCACCGAGGCACCAAATGCGATCCCTATTGCTTCAAGCTGGATTCTGCGCTGCAGTTCATCTAATTGGGCGATGGCTGAACCAATAGAGAAAACCAGCAAGGCTCCTGGAATGGAAGGCGAAATGGCAACCAACACTTGGTATGATTTTTCAAGCTCCTGATCCAGCAACCACTGCGAAGCAAACAAGGTCACCAGGAAAAAGATCGCCGATAAGATGATCCGCCGCATGATATAGGGGGGATATTCCATCAAAGGCAGGGGAAATCTGACAAAGTATCCCAAAAGCGCGCCGCAGAGAATTCCGATCACGAGTCCCCAACCGCTGTCACCCAGGATCAAATCAATTCCTCCACCGACCACCAATCCTAATCCAGCGCCTAATGCAACTCTGCGCCCTCTGGTCTCAGCTGGATCTTGAACAGTTGTTTTCTTCATCTTACACCTCTTTATGTCAAGTTAGCTTTACTTATTGTCAAGCTAGCTATACGCTCGAAAGATTGCATCCTTTTAGAATGAGGAGCAAGTAGCGTTTATCCGGTTACAACCCTAGTAGGCCAAACTCAACTGGTCAAGATTAAATAAATCAAGGGCGAGGAAATTCCTCGCCCTTGATGGTGGCATAGAAAGGATTAGTCTAATCTTCGCTGAATTCTGCTTTGAGCGGGTCTTCCTCTCCTTGGGACAGGCTGGTGGAGATGATCTCGAAATCCAGCTTTTTCATCTGTTCGGCTACCTTGTCAGTGGTAGCATCACTGGTCAGCAAGAAGAGTGCAGGACCTTGGGTGACTTTATCCTTGGTCTTCTTAATGAAGTCATCATCGATACCCACATCAGCCACTGAGGCTCCAAATGCTCCATTTAAGGCACCGATGCCAGCTTAGCTGATCAGCTGCTTGGTTTTGGGTTTCTTTGCGCACTCTGACCAGGTGACGATGCCCGCGTCCTGGAGTGTGATCAGCTGCTGTTTTTGCAAACTTTTCACCAGATCCAGCGCTTGCTCTGCTCCGCCGGGTGTTTCGAACTTGAGTACAGACAGAGTTGCCTTTTACAATTTCTCCTTAAAGTTAGTTAGAGTCAGGGAGCTGAAATCTCCCTGTTATCGATTATTTTGATTCGTTTATGTACTCGACCTTCCCCTGCATGTGCGGTTAAAGTTTTGGAAAGGCAGCGTTGGGATCATCTTCGGGTGATGGATCTGCCCCAGGCTCTTGCTCGCCCGAGACATAATCTTTGAATTCAGGTTTGATCAAGCCCAATTCAACTGCTGCTTCTTGGGCTTCATCTGCCGCAATTCGGTAAGCAAAGCTGCCGCCATCATCGAGAATCTGTTCAAAATCCTTCGGCAAATCCTCAACTGCCACACGGGCATTGCGGTTCTTGAGTTCTTCGACCAGCTTCTCAGAGTATTTACCCTCAAGCACTGCCAGAATCGCGGATTTTCCTTCAGCAAGAGTCTCACCAAGCATTTTCAGGCGTGTGTCATCAAAACCCACATCGTCTAATTTTGCTGTTATGCCTCCCAGGATTGCCCCCGCAGCACCGAGCGTAATGAAACCCACTGGACCGGCTAATAATCCCAGTGCTCCCCCCACCAGTGCTCCTTTACCTGCTTCTCCGGAGAACCTTTCTGCTTCCTCTTTGACATGGATCTTACCTTCTTCATCTTTATGGATTAGAACAGTATTCTCCAGATCGAGTTTCTTGTCTTTCTCCGCCTTATGCAGGTCCTTATAAGCCTGGGCAGCGGTGGCTTCATCATCAAAGACTGCCAGAATAACTACAAACGGTGAATTGCTCATATTAATCTCCTCAATTAATTCTTATTTTAGGTTTCTTAAAATATCATTTTGCATAGACGTCTAATCAGTTTCACTCTGGTAATTGCTCCGGCTTTTCCGTCCCAACCTCATAGTAGGTTAATTCTGCTTCAGGATTACTCAGGGTTAAAATATTTCCTTCAATCTTAGCAGTGGTGACCGCACCCAAGGCAGTAATATAATTCGCTTCCTGCTCCATGATGTCTTCCACGCAGCTCAGACGAGTCGTAATCAGGTCGTTGATCTCCACCTGGTAAGTCCCATCCCCATTATCAACTGCGGTATAGGTACCGGAGTAGGTATTGCACCCGCTGAAACCTTCCAGCACCCCTTGCAGGAACTGCATCGTGATAGCACTTCTGGGGATCACTGGATACAGAGACCACACTGGTCCTTCCAGCCGGGTATCGATCACGATCTGCAGGGCAGCACTGTCACTCAAGCTATTGGCATCCGTTGCAACAACGGTTACAAGGAAGGTCCCGGGCTGATCATATAATTTCGTAACGGTTGTATTCGGGCTGGCATGAGAGGAAGTCCCATCTCCAAAATCCCAGGCGAAAGTACTGATTGGGCTGCTGCCAGAAGTAGAGCCTTCCGCACTGAATGTGACCGGTTCAGCAACAAAACCTTCCTGTGGTCCGCTGATAGCGGCAGTCGGAGGTACTTGTTCGGCTGGTTGGGCAATAATATTAATCTGCTGATTCGCAGAGCCGCGCTGACCTATTTTGTCAACTACCACCAGGGTCACCTGGTAGGTTCCGGGACTGATGTAAATATTCTCTACAACCGGTCCCTGACCCCGTTTGCCATCCCCAAAATCCCACGAGTAATTGGTAATCCCAATCTCGGAGGTGGAGTTTGAACCATCGAAGCGGACAATTTCTCCTACTGATGCTTCCACTGGACCGTTGATTACTGCGGTCGGCGGCTCGCTGGGTTCGGGTCGTTCAACAGGAATTGTCGAGTAATACAGGATGCCGCGATCCGATCCCAACTGCATTCCAGTATCTGCCACAACGAAAAATTGGGCTGCATCCAGGTTTGCCAGGGTGACACTTTCCTGCTT
>JALHTN010000588.1 GCA_022865865.1 Anaerolineales bacterium | reverse complement strand
GTGATCTTCTCAAAATCAGATGGCTCGAAAATGAATACTTCTTCGATGGTCAATTTTAATACCTGAGCAACAGCATATGCCAGAGAAAGGGAAGGATTATATTTCCCTTTTTCGAGAAAGACGATCGTCTCACGACGCACACCAACCAGATTTGCCAATTCAGCCTGAGTAATATTGTCTCTGGCCCTGAGTTCCTTCATCCTATTCCGCATGAAAATCTCCACTTGTCTTGAAGTAGAAGAGGAACAATCCATAAATTAGAGCTGATCCCAGAATTCCAATGCCGAGCATGGTCTCATGTTTGGTGAAAGATGAATTAAAGACAAAAATCAGCATCCACAGGTACATTGAATAAATAAAAGCCCGGCTGCCAGCATAAACCTGGGCAAGTTTTGTGAATTCATCTTTGGCAGGTGTCCCCGCCTCAAGATCTCTCTTTTTCTTCACAATCTGGGCAACAAATGTGACCACGCCAACCAGAATGATGATGGTGGCGATGCTGATGGGTAAAACTGCCTGGGGCTCGCTTAAAACAAACCATAACAATAATCCAGCAAAGATCACCAATAAAGATATGCCAAATATAATTTCCTTGATATAGTTTCGCATCACATCTCCTAGTTATATAATTCTAACATAATGTTAGATTATTATAACTGATACTCAACGGATGTCAATGGTTATTATTGTGATTTAGCAGAAAGGGGGTTTGAACCCATGAGTGAAGATTGCCCGTATCTGTTTTGAGATAATCGTGTTTTGATCAATTCAGCGGAGAGTTGTGGAATATTAATTTAATTGGATATGGATAGAGTATCCAGAGTTGGTTTATACTTCTCTTATGTCTGAACTCCCAATCACCCAAATTAATTTCCGGCCAGGTGTTATCGATCTCGGTATGGGCAACCCCGATTTCGATTTGCTGCCAGTGGATTTATTACGCCAATCCGCAGAAACGTATTTCTCGACCAGTGATCCCCGCCCATTGCAGTATGGTATCGAGCAGGGAGATGGATACTTCCGTCAATCTCTGGCTGGCTTCCTCTCAACGAGGTATGGCACTGGAGTTGATCCTGATCTGCTGTTCATCACCGCGGGGGCCTCTTCGGCACTTGACCTGCTTTGTACGCTTTTCACCCAACCCGGTGAGGTGATATTTGTTGAGGAACCGACGTATTTCCTGGCACTGCGCATCTTTGAAGATCACGGCTTACGAGTCGTTCCAATCCCAATGGACGCTGACGGCTTGCGCCTGGATGTGCTGGAGCAAAGGCTAACAGAATTCAACCCGAAATTTATCTATATCATCCCGGTATTCCAGAATCCCAGTGGGAGGACGCTCTCGCAAGACCGGCGGCAGAAGCTGGTGGGATTGGCGCAGCGGGAAAACTTCCTGGTAGTAGCAGATGAAGCCTACCAATTCTTAGCTTACTCACAATCCCCGCCCGAATCTTTTGCTGTTTACACCAGGGATGTGGAACAAATCGTTTCAGTCAATTCGTTCTCGAAGATCCTGGCGCCCGGTTTACGGTTGGGCTGGATCCAGGCGCATGGCACGGTGATTGAAAGACTATCCAGCAGCGGGCTGCTCGAAAGTGGGGGCGGTATGAACCCATTTACATCTGCGCTGGTGCGGGGTCTGATTGAATCTGGGGGATTGGATGAAAATATCACCAACCTGCGCAGAGATTATTCTCAGCGCTTAACTGCCATGGATGCAGCCTTACGCACTTATCTCCCCACGGCTGAATATACGCTTCCCCAGGGTGGGTTTTTCTTCTGGGTGAATTTGCCTGGAGTGGATGCGGCTGATTTACGCAGCAGGGCACAGGAATTTCAGGTCGATTTCAGGCAAGGAGCCTTATTCTCAAGCCAGGCAGGGATGCGGGATTACTTGCGCCTGGGTTTTTGTTTTTATGATTCAGCAGCGATTGAGGAGGGAGTAAAACGCCTTGGAGATTGTATAGGAAAATAAATAGCTGAGTGGTTTGATTGGGTTCGGATTGAAAATATTTATTTT
>JALHTN010000076.1 GCA_022865865.1 Anaerolineales bacterium | reverse complement strand
GAAAAACGCCACCGGCTCCCGCATATAAAGTTTGAACTGCATCACAAACAATTTCCCTAAACCACGCATGACTACTTCCTCCAATCAAGGTATCCCATCTTTGAAAACTACGAATTCTCAACCTCTCGCCCCGTTAGTGCCAGGAAAACATCCTCCAGGTCAGCCTGTTCGGTGCGTAAATTATGAATCTGCACCCCACCTGCCTCCAGCGTATTGATCACCGCGCCGATCAGCTGGGCTCCTTGGCCATAAACAGTTACCTGGTCTCCCTCTTTTTCCACCCTCTGGACTCCATCGAGAATACCCACCTGGGCCGCGTCAAACACCGCTGTAGAGTCTCTCTCACCGCCATTGTTTCGCTTTACTGTCCGGCCTCCATTGACCTGGAAAGTGATCCGGGTCGCCATCCCCAACCGGTTTACCAGTTGAGCGGGCGTATCCAGCGCGATCATACGCCCATGGTCCAGGATTGCTACCCGGTCGCACAACCGCTCTGCCTCATCCATGTAGTGGGTGGTCAGGAAAATCGTTGTCCCCTGTTCCCGAATTTCACGCACCAGGTCCCAGATAGTGTGCCGGGCGCGGGGGTCCAATCCGGTGGTCAGTTCATCCAGGAAGACCACTTCGGGTTGGTTGACCAATGCCAGCGCCACAAACAATCTCTGCTTCTGTCCGCCCGAAAGCTGGCTGAAATAAGCCCGGCGTTTGTCCTCCAGCCCCAATCCCGCCATCAGGGGACGCCAATCACGAGTCTGGCGGTAAAAAGAGGTGAATAAATCCAATGCTTCTTCCACGCGCATCCGTCTGGGCAGGTTGGCAGCCTGCAGTTGTATTCCGGTGCGCTCGCGCAGCTCGTAGACGTCTTTATTCGGGTCTAAACCCAATACGCTGATTTCGCCTTCATCCGGCTGCCGCAAGCCTTCAATGCACTCGATCGTTGTGGTCTTCCCCGATCCGTTCGGGCCTACCATGCCAAAAATTTCACCCGCTTCCACCTGGAAAGAAAGACCATCCACCGCGATCACCGGCTCATAACTTTTTCGTAATCCATTCACCACAATTGCTTTTTGATCTTGACTCATCATGCACTCCTTTCCTAATACCTGCTTTGATTATAGAGAGTGGAAGGGAGTTTGTGAACCAACAAGAGATGGATTTATGATTAGCCTGGAGGATGGTTTCGCGATCAACCATCTGGTTGATGCGCGCAAAATTTTCTACCAGTGATTGGCGCGTGTCAACCTTCATTATCTGGCACTCATTCAGGGAAAGCCTCGCTAAGCAAGTTGTGAGCTATATCGCTATTGACCTTTCAATTTTTATCCGCTATAAGAAGGTAGGGCTTATTGTCCGTTTCTGGGACGCTTTCAGAAACTTGTATGGTCTTAGACTGATCCCGATATCTCTCCCCTCCTGGTGAGGTAATGTCCAAGAACGCTCCCAATCAATAATTGAGAGAATTAATGGGAATTTTGCCATCCAGATGCATTCTATTAATATAAATGGATAATCACCAAAGCGGTATCGACGAGCTGCTGAGGCGCCGCCATCCATCCGACCCATATGTGATCGAGGAGATGGTGCGAGCTTATCGAATCCAGGTTTATCGACTGGCTCTCTCGATCCTGGATCACCCTGATGAAGCCGACGACGCCACCCAGGATGCCTTGATCCGGGCTGCGGCTCACCTGGATAGCTACCAGGTGGGCACAAATTTACGGGCCTGGATTTTTACCATCGCTGTCAATACCTGCCGAGGTTATCTGCGTAAAAGGGCTGCCCGGGCTAACTTGAACAAGATTTTGATCTCCCTGGCATCGCTGGTCAGCCGTCCAATTGACCCGGAGGCCAAAGTAGTGCAGAACGAAACTCGTACCCAACTGTGGGATCTGGTGGAGAAATTGCCCGAGAAGCAGCGCCTGGCGATTATCCTCCACCTGGCTCATGGGTTGAGCGTGACAGAAGTCGCCCAAATCCTGAGAACCAAACCGAAAACCGTGTATTCCCGGCTCTACGGGGCATATCGACGCTTACGGCATCAATTACAGCTCAGCGGAGATTATTGGCTGATAGAAGACGAAGAGAAGTTATGAGCATCTCCCATCGAAAAGCCTTTGAGTTATTTCACAAGGGGATGCATTCCCGGCTGCAATTTGGTACTGGTGAGCTGCGCGCAGATCGCCTGGGTGCAGAAGCATTAGCAGGGTTGCAGCCGGATCAGCGCGCCGAATTGCAAACCCACTGGGCGAAGTGCCCGGAATGTAAACAAGACCTGGCTTTGTCTTTCCGTTTGCGACGGGAGGCTCAGCAGCGTTGGCCGCTGACTGTTACACCCCGCAGGTCAGCTAGTGAAATCCTGGGTGTCATACAGGATGAGCAGCACACCTCCGCACGCGTTGCCCGGCTGCTGACCCCCCTGAGGATTGCCCTGCTGGCTGTCTTCCTGCTGGGTGTCATTCTAGCTTTTTCTTGGGTTATAAACGTACTACGGCCTCTCCCAACGGGATCAACCTTACCAGGCTCAACCCCCCAGCCTACCTGGACTGCCCTACCTTCCCCCACGCAGGCGGAGAGCCAGCCGGTAATCACCAAAACTCAAGCAGAACCTTTGATTCTTGGAGGCGTGTTTGAAATGAACCGCTGGTCGCCAGATGGTCGCTACCTGCCAATAATCAAAACCGAACCTTCTCCCGATTCAAGCTCTGACCGGGTTTATACTTCCTTGCATTTCTTCGATGCCCAAAACGGGCAGGTTTGCCAGGCAGGGGAACCGCTCTTGGGCACCCGTTTTGAACCGGATAGTTTGGTTTGGTTGCCGGAGGGGAAGCTGCTGGAAGCTTCCCATAATGTCTTGTCCTTATACACACCGTGCAGCGAGCAGGTTGAGGACATCAGCGCTCTGTTCGCTGACCAGATTATTGCCGTCAGTAACCCCAGCCAGACGAGCGAGTATCTCGTGCTTACCGGCGAGCAGGCTTACTGGATCTTTGATCCTGTCAGCAGAAACGTACTCCAGCTTACCGAGCTGGTTCCCAGCCAAGGAGGCGGTGATCATGTTTTTTCGTCACCTTCAGATCAGGCGATTGCCATCAGCCAACCTGCGGAGTCTGGCAGCCAGATTTCCCTGGTCGACCTCCAAAACGGCCAAATCCTGGAACAAATTATGGTCCCGATTGGAACTGGGCAGTTCGCCGCCTGGTTGGATTGGCTGTTGGAAGATGTTATACTGGTTTACGGCGGACCTCATCTGAGTTCAGTGTTGGTAGAACGCCAACCCAATGACTCTGCCAGGTTGACCCCCGTCTTGAAAGATATTTTTGG